>JBAXCW010000024.1:0-9136 GCA_037141275.1 Actinomycetes bacterium | reverse complement strand
GTTGTTGAGCCGGGGATGACCGTCATCGTCAAGTTCCTTGAGATCGACGATGAGCGTCGTCGCGTTTCGCTTTCCATGAAGCGCGCCGAGGCCGAACAGCCTGAGGCCTACGCAGAGACACCAGCTGACTTTGATGCGTCAGTTGTCGATGTTGAGCTTGGCGAAGAGGATCCTCTTGCAGCTGCTGACCCGACTTCTGGAGAAGCCGTCGTAGCTGCCGACGAGGCACCTGCTGAGGTAGAGGCACCAGCCGAAGCTGAGGCAGAGGCCGAGGCACCAGCAGAGGCCGAGGCACCAGCAGAGGCCGAGGCACCAGCAGAGGCCGAGGCACCCGCTGAAGCTGAAGCAGAGGCACCCGCTGAGGAACCAGTAGTTGAGGAAGAATCGCCGGCCGCCGACGTGGCAGCCGACGCAGAGGATGAACCGGCCGGCGAGGCCGCGGATTCCGACTCCTGACGGAATTCCTTTTGTAGGACTGACCGGGGGTATGGGAGCCGGCAAATCAACCGCCCTGCGTGCATTAAATCGACTCGGCTGCGCGGTTCTGTCTGCCGATGAGGTTGTCCATCAAATCCAGGCTGAGCCCGAGGTTGTCGGCGAGATGGTTGCCAAGTTCGGTCCTTCTGTCGCTACTGAAGGGGTACTAGACAGGCAAGCCCTTGCCACGGCGGTCTTCAGCGACCCAGCGGGCAGGCAGTGGATGGAGGAACTGATCTGGCCCCGGGTTGGCCAGCGCATTCAGGACTGGCAGTCAGGTTTGGGGGCGAGCACGCCAAAGCCGCTTCTCGCCGTTGTTGAGGTACCCCTTCTGTTTGAGAGCGGAATGGAAACGGTCTTCGACACAACGATTTGCGTGGTGACCGATGAGGATGTTCGAGCCCAGCGAGCAGCTTCGAGAGGGCATGCGGCCGTCGACGAGCGTGCCGCCCGACAGTTTTCCCAGGCGGACAAGGCATCCCGCGCTGAGTGGACTGTCCTCAACGATGGCTCTGAGGTTGAGCTCGAGAGCAAGCTGAGCGAGGTTGTTGCTGGGATAACGGCTTGAGCCGGCGAGTTTTCATCCTGCTGTGTCTCGGGCTGATCGGTGTCGTCGGACTAAGCCAACTGTCGAAGCTCAACGGGGCGGTGCAAGAGCTGACCCTTCCTTTGAATCACGCAAGCGTGATCAGACAGCAGGCCCGCGCGAAGGACCTTGATCCGTATCTGATTGCCGCGGTCATCTACGCAGAGACGAAGTTCAACCCTCGTCCGTCCTCTGCTGGGGCCGAGGGTCTAATGCAGATTCTCCCCAGTACAGCGCTGTTCATTGCGAAGAAGAGCGGGGGCACAGCTTTTGTTCCGACCGATCTCGGGGACCCGCAGGTCAATATCCGTTACGGCTCTTGGTACTTGAGGTATCTCCTCCAGAGGTACGACGGTGATACGACTCTCGCCGTCGCGTCTTACAACGCGGGCATGGGCAATGTGGACAAGTGGGTCGCGAGCGCCAAAGCAGGCGGGCACGCCCTCCGGGTTGATGAGATTCCGTTCCCCGAAACCAAGGCTTATGTCGAGCGCGTGTTGTCGGCCAAGTCTGACTATGAGGCCAAGTACTCCAAGGAACTTTCAGTCCGTTGAGGTTGGTTGAGGCGCTAGGTTTGCTCACGTGAAGATCTTCCTAACTGGAGCAACGGGGTTCATTGGCGGGGAAGTCGCACGACTCGCGCAGGCGAGAGGTGACCAAGTCGTCGCGCTTGTGCGCTCGCCGGAGAAGGCGATGGAACTCAAGAGCCGTGGAGTTTCAATCGCTCAAGGTGACCTCGATGACACGGCTGCCATCGAGCGGGCAATGGAGGGGTGTGACGCGGCGATCCACTGCGCTGCGGTCTATGAGGTGGGGATCAGCAAGGCCGAGATGGAGCCGATGCGACGAGCAAACGTTGATGGAACCGTCAATGTTCTAGAGGCTGCCCGAAAGGCTGGGGTGGGCAAGGCTGTCTATGTCTCAACCTGCGCCACCTTCGGAGATACCAAGGGGCTAATAGTTGATGAGACATTCACGCATGAGGGCAAGGGCTATACATCCTGTTACGAGGAGACCAAAGTCCTCGCCCAGCTAGAGGCTGAGCGGATTGGGCAGGCTGGCCTGCCGCTTGTGACTGTCCTGCCCGGCGGTGTCTACGGACCGGCTGACCACAGCGCCTTGGGTGGAGTCATCACCAAGTACGCCAAGCGCCAACTCCCCGCGATGTTGTTCCCTGACCTTGGTCTAAGTGTTGTCCACCGTGACGATGTTGCAGCCGGGATCCTGCTGGCCCTAGACAAGGGTCGTGCTGGTGAGTCCTATGTGCTCGGTGGGGACATTGAAACGCTGCGGGGTGTGGTGGCTACGGAAGCCAGGATTCTGGGCCGCAGGTTTCCGCGGTTGACGGTTCCAGCGGGAATAATCCGCGCGCTCAACCCAGTTGGACGGATCGCAGGGCCAGCACTCGGAGCAGGGCCTAACCTCAAGGAGGTCGCCGACAGTGCCGATGGGGTTACCTTCTGGGCCAGCAGCGATAAGGCCAAGGCTGAGCTTGGATATAGCCCGAGGGGACTTGAGACCGGCCTGAGGCAGACTCTCGAAGCGGATGGCTTGCTGCGCTGAGTCGGTCTGAGAGAAGTCTCCCCGTGCGCGGCTATCGTTCGCGACAGTGACTGACTTCCGCCTCGACAGCGACTTTCTACCGGCCGCTGATCAACCAGCTGCGATCGCCGATCTATCCAAGGGACTGAGGGCTGGCGAGCGCTATCAGACGCTGCTGGGCGCAACGGGGACGGGCAAGACAATGACGATGGCCGCGACCATCGCTGAGGTGCAACGGCCAGCACTCGTCATCGCTCACAACAAGACGCTGGCTGCCCAGCTGTGTAACGAGTTCCGGACCTTCTTCCCGGACAACTCCGTCGAGTACTTCGTCTCCTACTACGACTACTACCAGCCCGAGGCATACGTTCCCAGTCGCGATCTTTACATCGAGAAAGACTCGGCTATCAATCAGGAGATCGATCGGCTTAGGCACGCTGCTACAGCCTCACTCTTTGCTCGCAGGGACGTGATCATCGTGGCGTCCGTTTCCTGCATCTATGGCATGGGCTCGCCTGAGAGCTACGACGCCAACCTGCAGACCCTTCGCAAGGGCGAGTCGGTCAATAGGGAGGATCTGCTCGGCCGCTTGGTCAGGAACCAGTACAAACGCAATGACACGGTGCTTGAGCGCGGCGGCTTCCGGGTCCGTGGGGACACCTTGGAGATCATGCCCGCGTATATGGAGAGCGCATACCGAGTGGAGTTCTTTGGGGACGAGGTAGAGCGGTGCCAGGCCTACGACCCTCTTACGGGCGAGTTGATTGAGGATGACATGGGGCATGTCGCCATCTGGCCCGCCACCCATTACAGCGTTGACCCCGATCTGATCGCACGGGCAGTCAGAGAGATCGGAGCTGAGCTCGAGGCTCGTTGTGAGGAGCTGGAGGCGGACAACAAGATTCTTGAGTCCCAGCGTCTGCGGCAGCGGACCAGATACGACATGGAGATGCTCAGGGAAACGGGCTTCTGTGGTGGTATCGAGAACTACTCGCGGATCCTTGACGGACGCAACCCGGGGGACCGTCCATTCTGTCTTCTCGACTACTTCCCCGACGATGGCATTTGCTTCATTGACGAGAGCCACCAGACGGTGCCTCAAATTGGCGGGATGTACGAAGGCGACCGCTCGCGGAAACAGACCCTGATCGACTTCGGGTTCAGGCTGCCAAGCTCGCTTGATAATCGTCCTCAGAAGTTTGAGGAGTTCCTGGCTAACACTGGGCAGCTTGTCTTTGTGTCCGCCACCCCCGGGAAGTTCGAGAAGGGCTGTGGTGGCTCTGTTGTTGAGCAGATCGTTCGCCCAACGGGGATTATCGACCCGCCAATCAGCGTTCGACCGACAACCAACCAAGTGGACGACCTGATTGGAGAGATGAAGGCTGTCATTGCCCGCGATCAGCGTGCCTTGGTTACGACCCTGACAAAGAAGATGGCTGAGGATTTGAGCGAGTACCTGTTGGAGGCCGGCATGAAGGTCCGCTATCTACACAGCGACATTGAGACCCTCGAGAGGATTCAGATCATCCGGGAGCTCAGACTTGGGGAGTTTGATGTTCTTATCGGGGTCAATCTTCTGAGAGAGGGGCTGGACCTGCCGGAGGTTGCGCTGGTGGCCATCCTCGATGCGGATAAGGAGGGCTTCTTGAGAGGGGACACCGCGCTCATTCAGACAATTGGCCGGGCCGCAAGAAACATCGACGGGAAGGTTGTGATGTACGCCGACCGTGAGACGGACTCAATGATCCGTGCGATAGGGGAGACCGATCGCCGGCGTGCGATCCAGGTTGCGTACAACGAGGAACATGGGATTGAGCCGTGGACAATCACAAAGGGCGTCAGTGACATCGGGGAGTTCCTCCAAGGCGAGTCGAAGGTTCCGATCAGTCGGAAGCGTCAGGTGGATGCCGAGGGCATGAGCGCGGCAGAGATTGAGCACGCGATTATTGAGATGGAGGAGGAGATGCTCACAGCGGCGGAGGAGCTTCGGTTTGAATTGGCAACCAAGCTGCGCGACGAGATCCGTTCACTCAAGCGGCGATTGGACATCGCCCAGGCTCTCGGTAGGTCTGCGTGAGGCGCGCAAACCCCACATTGGGTGCAGCTGTACGTAAACAGGGCTAGGCTCCACAGAATGAGTTCAGCGAATAATCCCGCCGCCAAGGCCGCCCAGGCGCTTAGAGAGGCTGCAAATGGGCTTATTCGGCATGCTGAGGAGCTCGAGGCTGGTGTGGCATCTGATTCAGGTCCACTGACCCCAGTCGAAGCGGTGAAGCCACTTGAGCCTCTCGGGCCGCCGGCTGATGCTGATGAGGCAGCAATGCGGCTGGTTGCCCTCGACGCTGCCACCAGCGGTCGCAGCCGGGATGAGGTTGATGCAGAGCTTTCAGCGAAGTACCCAAACGCTGAGATTTCAAGCCTGCTCGACCGCTTTTACCCACCTCAGCCGTAGCTAAAGCCCAGCCGCGGCGCACCCTCGGGCAGCGCTAGGCTGGCTGCCATGGCCCATCAGGACAAGATCATCATTCGTGGTGCGCGGGAACACAACCTGCGCAATGTTGATGTTGAGCTTCCAAGGGACGCGTTAGTTGTCATCACTGGGCTGTCGGGGTCGGGAAAGAGCTCGCTTGCCTTTGACACGATCTACGCCGAGGGCCAGCGACGTTATGTAGAGAGCCTTTCCGCTTACGCACGTCAGTTCTTGGGGCAAATGGACAAGCCCGATGTTGACTCCATCGAAGGGCTTTCGCCAGCGATCTCAATTGATCAGAAGACGACCTCGAGAAACCCTCGGTCGACAGTTGGCACCGTGACGGAGATCTACGACTACCTGCGACTCCTGTGGGCTCGCATCGGGAAGCCTCACTGCCATGTCTGCGGGAAGCCAATCACGGGTCAGTCAGTGGAACAGATTGTCGATCAGGTGCTTGAGCTGCCTGCCGAAACGAAGTTCATGGTTATGGCCCCTGTTGTCCGAAGCCGCAAAGGGGAGCACCAGAATGTGCTCGATGAACTCCGGGGAGAGGGGTTCTCACGTGTGAAGGTTGACGGGAAAGTCCTCCGACTCGATGAGGAGATTGGGCTCGACAAAAAGCTCAAGCACGACATCAGCGTTGTGGTTGACAGGCTCACGATGCGGGATGACATTCGGCGCCGCCTATCTGACTCACTTGAGACGGCTGCCTCGCTGGCGGAAGGGCTCGTCGAGATCGAGGATGCACAGACGGGTGAGGTGACTCTCTACAGCGAGCGGTTCGCTTGCACCGAGCACGGGCCGGGTATTGCGGAGATGGAGCCACGTGTTTTCTCCTTCAACAGTCCACACGGGGCATGTCCGCGCTGCACGGGACTTGGTGCGCAACTTGAGGTTGACCCTGATCTGATCGTTCCTAACCCCTCCCTTTCGATAGCTGAGGGCGCCCTGGCTCCTTGGGCTGCCAGCGCGGCCGACTACTACGCCCAGCTCACCACCGGGCTTGCCGAGAAGTATGAGGTTCCGCTCGATGTGCCCTGGAACAAGCTCACGGATGAGCAACGGGATGTGTTCCTCTGGGGAACAGATGGAGAGAAGATGGATGTCGCCTACAAGAACCGCTACGGGCGGCGACGCAGGTACACGACAAAGTTTGAGGGGCTGGTCCCGCAGCTCAAGCGGCGCCACACCGAGAGCGATTCCGACATGGTCAAGGACCGCATTGAGGAGTACATGAGCCTCGTGGACTGCCCAGCGTGTGACGGAGCAAGACTTCGCCCCGAATCACGCGCTGTGACCGTTGCGGACCGAAGCCTGGACGCGTTCACGCACCTCTCGGCCTCGCGCGCGCTCGCCTGGGTCCGCGACATTGAGTTGTCAGAGCAGGATCGTCGAATCGCCAGGTTGATCCTGAAGGAGATTGAGGAGCGCTTGCGCTTCCTCGACGATGTCGGAGTCGGCTACTTGTCTCTGGACCGGGGCGCGGGAACTCTCTCTGGCGGAGAGGCTCAGAGAATCAGGCTTGCTACCCAGATCGGGTCTGCTCTTGTCGGCGTGCTGTACGTGCTGGATGAGCCGTCGATCGGTCTGCATCAGCGTGACAACGAGCGCCTGATCGGGACGCTTGAGCGCCTCAGGGATATTGGCAACACCGTCCTAGTGGTTGAGCACGACGAGGGAACCATGCGAGCCGCCGACCATGTAATTGACATGGGACCCGGTGCGGGAGAACATGGGGGCCACATCGTTGCGGAGGGCACGGCCGCTCAAATCTGCCGGGTGAAGGATTCACTGACCGGTCAGTACCTGAGTGGGGCCAAACAGATTCCCTATCCGGCCAAGCGCCGCAAGGCCAAGGGCAATCTCACCATCAAGGGGGCCGTTGAACACAACCTCAAGGATGTGACGGTCAAGGTGCCCCTTGGGGTTATGACCTGTGTCACTGGTGTGAGCGGGTCCGGTAAGAGCACTCTGGTCAACGACATTCTGTTGAGGAGCGCGGCCGCGCAGCTTCAGCGCGCCAAGCAACGGCCGGGTCGCCACGCGGGCATCGTCGGGCTCGAGCAGCTTGACAAGGTGATCGCGGTGGACCAGTCCCCAATCGGACGGACGCCACGATCCAACCCAGCTACCTACATCGGGCTCTTTGACCAGATTCGCGACCTCTACTCCCGCACTCCGGACGCGCTTGCCCGTGGCTATAAGCCCGGCCGGTTCTCCTTCAACGTCAAGGGCGGTCGCTGCGAGGTTTGCCGGGGTGATGGGCAGCTGAAGATCGAAATGCACTTCCTCCCTGATGTCTATGTCCCGTGCGAGCAGTGTGATGGCAAGCGGTACAACCGGGAGACCCTTGAGGTTCGGTACAAGGGGAAGACGATCGCCGATGTCCTTGCGATGAGCTGTGAGGACGCGCTTGATTTCTTCGAGGCCATACCCAAGATCCGACGCCGAGTCCAGGCGCTCTGTGATGTGGGTCTTGACTACATGCGGCTCGGTCAGCCAGCTACGACGCTTTCAGGTGGGGAGGCCCAACGCATCAAGCTTGCGGCCGAGCTGTCCAAGATTGCAACAGGAAGCACCCTTTATGTCTTGGATGAGCCAACGACGGGACTGCACTTTGCTGACATCGAGCGGCTGCTCGAGGTGCTCCAGCGGCTAGTAGACAGTGGAAACAGTGTGGTTGTGATCGAGCACAACCTCGACGTGATTCGTGCGGCTGATTGGCTGTTGGACCTCGGCCCTGAGGGCGGTGAGGGAGGTGGTGAGATCGTCGCCACAGGAACCCCGGAGACCGTCGCCGGCGTGGCGGCTAGTTATACGGGTGGCTTCCTTAAGGATGCTCTTGCGGCTCCTGGTGCCAAGGTTGCGCTCCCTGCGAAGAAGGCGGCAGCCAAGGGCAAGAAGCAGGCTAAGCCGAAGGGCGCGGCCGGCTGACATGAGCGAGAACGGGGAACAAGGCGCTCTTACTGGGTGGAAGCTCTGGCGGTCTAAGTGGGCTTGGTATCACCGGGACATGCTGCCGTGGCGCCGCCTGGCACTTCACCGGCATCTGGCCCGAGCTGGTGCGTTTGCACGGATGCCGCTCCACGGGGAGCCGCTCGAACTGCTGAGAGAGGGGAGACTGATTCTCGGGGCAGGCGTTCTCTTTGAACCGCTTGTATGGGTGACCGGCGGGGAGACGGGCCGAATTGTCATTGGTGATGGGGTTCTGATCAACATCAATGTTCTGATTGCCGCCGTTGACCGCGTTGAGATTGGGGCCAACACGATGATTGCTAACGGATCTTGGATTACTGATGCCAACCATCGGTTTGACGATCCCACCCTGCCGATGACGCTTCAAGGCTTTTCCAGCAAGGGCCCGACCACCATCGGAAGAGACTGCTGGCTTGGAGCCAATGTCGTCATCACATCTGGAGTTACGGTCGGAGAGCGCTGCGTTGTTGGTGCCAACAGTGTCGTCACCAGCGACCTGCCGCCATTCTCAATCGCAGCGGGGTCCCCGGCAAAGGTAATCGGGACCGTCCCCAAAGACTGAAGCTCGGCTGGGCGAATCCGTTTGGAAGTTGGTTTGCCGTGTGCCATAGTGAACACAGAGTCCACCGAGCATTGGAGAGATCGTGACCGCAGTAATCGTTCTTGTAGTCATTGCAGTCGTAGTTGGCATCTTCTTTTTCAGCACCTACAACCGCCTTGTCAGCCTTCGCGTTGCAGCTGAGGAAGGCGAGTCCGAGATTGATGTGCAGCTGAAGCGTCGGCATGACCTGATCCCCAACCTCGTAGAGTCTGTCAAGGGTTATGCAGCCCACGAAAGGGGAACCTTTGACGAGGTCACCGCTGCCCGGGCCAGCGCGGTGAATGCCCAAGGGCCGGCCGCTCAGGGTCAAGCAGAAGGCGCGCTCACACAGGCACTTGGAAAGCTGTTTGCTGTTGCTGAGGCCTATCCAGACCTGAAGGCAAACCAGAACTTCCTTCAGCTCCAGGGCGAGCTGACGGCAACAGAAGACCGCCTTTCTGCCGCGCGTCGGTTCTACAACACGACGGTCAAAGCGCTCAAC
>JBAXCW010000023.1:0-9523 GCA_037141275.1 Actinomycetes bacterium | reverse complement strand
AATGCTGATCTCTTGGAGTCGGTCCCAAACCGCAGGTGCGCTTCCCTGCCCCGAGAGCCGAAGCGCCCCAGCTAGCTCAGCTGAATCCTGAGACAGCAGCATCTCGCTCCGCTGCTCCACGACTGAGCTCGGGTCTCCCTTCCAGATGGGAAGAGTGTTCCACTCCTGATCAAAGGCGGCAATCCCCCGGGTTTCTATCCGGGAAGCCAGAGCTAGATCAGCCTCCATTCGCTCCTGGCGCTGTGTTGAATCAGCAATTCCGGCTCCAGTGCTGATCAGCAACACCGCATCCCAGTGGCCGGGGTCACTGAGGCAGAAGTTGAGGGCCAGCCTGCCGCCCATTGAATAGCCCACAAGCACGCGAGCTTCGGGCAGAGCGCTTGACGCCCCGACAGATAGACGCAGCGCTTCGGCAACAAAGCCGTTCGGCGTGCTGAGCGCGAGGCCATCTGATGAGCCATGACCAGGGAGGTCTGGGACGCGGTAGTCATACCCGCTACCAAGGCTGTCGATTACCCCGTTCCAGGCTGAGCTGGTCTGAGTAAATCCGTGAAGAAAGGTGACTTCGATCAAAGGGACTCCAGTGCGCCCGGCAAGATTCGAACTTGCGACTTCTCCCTCCGGAGGGGAGCGCTCTATCCACTGAGCTACGGGCGCGGGTTGGCGTAGCGTAGCGGGGGAGGCCGCTCACGTTTAGAGTGCGGCTCAATATGGATTTCTCAATCGTCTTTGTCGGAACGGCTGGTTCCGTTCCAACCGCCCGTCGTGGACTGCCGGCCACATTGGTTCGGCATGGGGGAAGCCGGGTCCTAATTGACTGCGGCGAGGGCACTCAGAGGCAGCTGGTTCGGTCTACTGGACTGGTTGATCTTGACGCAATCTTCATCACCCACTTCCATGCGGATCACTGGTTGGGTCTCCCAGGCCTGCTCAAGACATTCGACCTTCGGGATAGAGAACGGCCACTAGTTATTCACGGTCCAAAAGGCATTCACAGCGTGCTTGAAACTGCTGTTCTTGCTGCTGGCGCGACTCGCTTCCCAGTTGAAACACGCGAGCTCGAGGTGGGTGAAGCCGTGGAGTTCGAGACTCTCAACATCGCTCCATTCCCTGTGAAACATCGCGGAAGTGCCTTTGGCTACGCCCTCTTTGAGCACGAACGGCCGGGACGCGTTGATCTAGAGAAGGCGGCTGAGCTTGGGATCCAACCTGGCCCGGACCTTGGACTTCTCCAACGGGGAGAATCGGTGGGGAGCGTCAGTCCCGGAGATGTAATGGGCGGCTCACGCCCAGGCCGCAAGGTCGTGCTCTCCGGTGACACAAGCCCATGTGACTCGCTCCTACTGGCTGCTGATGGTGCTGATGTTTTGGTACATGAAGCCACCTTCCTCCAAGAGGAGGCCGGGAGGGCCGCTGAGCGAGGCCACACTACTGCTGCGCAGGCGGCTGAATGTGCCAGCGAGGCCGGCGTCAAGCTTCTAGCTCTCACACACCTTTCGAGCAGGTACGGAGGGCGTGAGGTCGAGGAGGAAGCCCGCACCGTCTTTGAGAACTCGTATGTACCGCGAGACTTTGACGCGGTGGAGATTCCCTTCCCCGAGTCGGGGGAGCCAACTTTGGTGAGACCTCAACGCCACAAGCGTCCGCCGGAGCGAGCCCAGGACACTACTTCTGCCGCAGAAGGCGCTAGTCTCGACGACAAGAAGGTTTAAGGCAGTTCCTTTAACCGGGTCCGAGAGGCCAGGAAGGAATTACAGATTGGGACAATTGCAGCCGGAAACGGTCGTGCTCGATGGCGAGCGGATGGCCCGTGCGCTGATCAGAATCAGCCACGAAATTGTTGAGCAGCATCCAGATCAGCGGCTTGCGCTCGTTGGCATTCACACCCGCGGGGCGATCCTTGCATCCCGACTCCGACCGCTCGTTGCGGACATCAGCGGAACTGATGTCCCACTCGGCGAAGTGGACATTTCTCTGTATCGCGACGATGTTGCTACCAGGGCCGCGGCGCCGGTGGTTCATTCCACCAACTTGGACTTTGACATCGCGGGCACAACCGTCATCGTGGTCGATGACGTTCTGTTCACCGGAAGAACGGTTCGGGCAGCGATTGACGCCATCTTTGACTTTGGGAGGCCGCGGTCCATCCGCCTGGCCGTCCTCTGCGACAGGGGGCATCGTGAACTGCCAATCCGACCGGATCATGTAGGTAAGAACATCCCCACAGCCTTCGACGACCGCGTCAACGTGCGCTTGGTTGAGACCGACGGAGAAGACTTAATCTCGGTTTCCCACTCAGGGGCGGTTTCCACATGAAGCACCTGCTCGGGATTGAGGAACTAGGGCGTGAAGGGATAGAGCGAATCCTGGATAGGGCCGAGTCATTTGAGGGTGTTGCGTCAAGAGACATCCAGAAGGTGCCAGCTCTGCGTGGTCGGCTGATAGTCAACCTCTTCTATGAAGCATCCACTCGGACTACCTCCTCATTTGAACTTGCAGCGAAGCGGCTGTCAGCTGATGTGATCTCAGTGCGTTCCTCCGGGTCATCTGTCGAGAAGGGCGAATCGCTCAAGGACACAATTGCGACCCTCGATGCCTATGAGCCAGCAGCGATTGTTGTCCGCCATCCGCGGGCAGGCGCCGCTCATCTAGTAAGTAAGTGGACGCGGGCATCAGTCATTAATGCGGGCGATGGCGCGCACGCACACCCCACACAAGCCCTGCTTGATGTGCACACACTTCGGGGGCGGATTGGCGCTCTAGACGGCCGTAACATCTGGATTGTTGGGGACATCGCACACTCTCGAGTAGCAAGGTCCACGGCCAAGGCATTCAGCTTGATGGGCGCTCGGGTGACTCTCGCAGGTCCCCCGACGCTCCTCCCGCCTGGAATTGGCGCTGCGTTGGGCTGCGGGGAGACAAGTAGCCTTGCGAGTCTTGGTGAGGCCGATGTTGTCTACGCCCTTCGGATGCAACACGAGAGGATGACTGGAGGCGATGTTCCCTCCCTCGCGGAGTACGCCAACCTCTACTCGGTGACCGAGGCTAGGCTGCGCCCGGACCAGCTTGTGATGCATCCTGGGCCAGTCAATCGGGGAGTAGAGATCGCAGGAGATGTTGTTGACTCAGGTCGCTCCCTGATTGCCCAACAGGTGGCAGCAGGGGTGGCGGTCCGAATGGCGGTTCTCTATGAACTGCTCGCAGGTGCTGAAAGGGATGGACGAATGAGAGAGGTAACAGCAGCATGAATGCTCGTTTTGGATGGAAGGGCGGAGTACCCGCCAACGTTCTGATTACGGGAGGGCGCGTGGTCGACTCCCGTCAGAATCTCGATGTGCAGCTGGATGTTCTCGTGACCGACGGAGTCATCACTGAGGTAGGCCCTGTTGGCACGATCACCGCTGGTGATTCGACAACCACGGTCAACGCGGACAACGGCATCTTGATGCCGGCTTTCACCGACCCCCATATTCATCTCCGGACACCCGGACAGGAACACAAGGAAACAATCGCGACGGGCACCAAGGCCGCGGCAGCAGGCGGTTACTGCCTTGTGATTGCCATGCCAAACACGAGCCCGGTAATCGACGGGCCCGACCTGCTGCGGGGAATCCTCGCGCGTGCGAGTGAGACAGCAGTGATTCCCATGGCACAGACAGGGGCAATCACGCGCGATCTTGCCGGTACCGAGCTAACTGAGATGGCCACAATGATGGAGACAGGCGCCGCTGGGTTCACCGACGACGGCATCGCCGTGCGGGACGCCGGCGTCTTCAGGAGAGCTCTGCGATATCAAGCAGTTGCCGGTGGCGTGATTGCCCTCCACGAGGAAGATCCAGCCCTGTCAATGGGCGCCCCCCTCAATGAGGGAGTCATTTCGGCGCGACTCGGCCTCCGAGGACAGCCTGGGTCAGCTGAGTCGACCATGATCGCGCGTGACTGCGCCCTAGCCCGAATGGAGGACGCGGCAATCCACATCCAGCACGTCTCGACCTACGAATCTGTCGAGGTGATTCGCAGGGAGAAGGCCCAAGGAACCAAGGTCACTGCCGAGGCAAGTCCTCACCATCTCCTGCTGACGGAGGAGGCATGTTCGACCCTTGACTCAAGGGCGAAGATGAACCCGCCCCTGAGAACCGAAGTGGATCGCAACGCCGTAATCGCTGGCCTAGTTGACGGCACGCTGGACTGCGTTGCGACCGATCACGCCCCACATTCGGACGACGAGAAGTCTCAGCCCTTTGAGGATGCCCCATTTGGGACAACCGGTCTGGAGACCTCATTCGCAGTGCTCTACGACGAACTCGTTACTCCAGGGCTCATCAGTCTTCCGGTGCTCGTCGAGCGAATGACTTCCGGCTGCATTCCGTTTGGCTTCGATCCACCAACTGTTGCGGTTGGACAGCCCGCAAATCTGGCCCTGTTTGACACCCGTGCGGAGTGGGTTGCTGGCGAGGGTGGGTGGGTAAGCATGAGTTCCAACAGCTGCTTCGCTGGCCGCACCATGTCCGGCAGGATCTCACTGACGCTTGCTGGCGGCGTGATCGTCCACACCGCGGGGGCAACTCAATGACCCGCCGAATCGAGGCAGGGTCAGCCGCGCTGATTATCGTCGACTTCCAAGAGCGCTTTGCGGGTGCCGTCTCAGGCTTCGATGCAGCTGTTTCTCGAGCTTGTGTTCTGGCGTCAATGGCTCAGATTCTTGAGATCAAGACAGTCGTAACTGAGCAGTACCCACAGGGACTGGGTGTGACGGTTAGTCCACTTGCGACGGCATTAGGTGACTTCACCCCCCTCGAGAAGACCGTTTTTCCCGCTACCCGCGCAGAAGGGTTCGACCTCGGAGGTGCGACAGCGGCAATAGTCGCAGGGGTGGAAGCCCATGTCTGCGTTGCCCAAACCGTCCTTGACCTTCTCGATGCCGAGATTGAGGTCCACGTTGTTGCGGACGCAGTGGCGTCAAGGTCACACGCTGACAAGGATTCCGCTCTAGCGCGCATGCGAGACGAGGGCGCCGTTGTAACGACAACCGAGGCCATTCTGTTCGAGTTGACCGGCGGCTCATCCCACCCACAGTTCAAGGCGCTCCAGGGGCTTGTGAAATGACAACTGGCTATCTACTGCTGGAGGACGGCACCCGCTTTGAAGGCAACCTGTGTGGGTCCGAGCAGGGATCTATTGGTGAGGTTGTCTTCACAACCGCAATGTCGGGCTATCAAGAGTCCGTTACGGATCCAAGCTTTGCCGGGCAGATCCTTGCCTTCACAGTTCCTCACGTTGGCAACTACGGAGTCTCAGCGGCGGCCATGGAGTCTTCACGCGTCCATGTCCGCGGTGTTGTGATGCGCCGGGCGATGAACGGTGAAGATGCCAGCAGCGCCGAGGGTGGCTGGATGGATTGGCTTCGGGACTGCGCTGTACCAGCAATAGATGGAGTAGAAACGCGCTCACTTGTCAAGCACATCCGCAGCAAGGGCGCCATGCGAGGCGGCATCTTTAGCTCAGAGACAGCGCAAGACGACGCGCTCGCTGAAATTGCCGCCGAGGAGTCAATGTCAGGACGTGATCTCGCCTCGACGGTGACTCAGGCGGAAATGGTGGAACTCGGACCACTCGGGCCCGGTAAACCCGTCCGCCTTGCCGTCATCGACACGGGAATCAAGGACTCGATCGTGACAAAGCTCAGGGAGCGCGGCGCGACACTCGAACTCCACCCCTGCTCGGTAACCGCAGATGAACTCCGCTCGCGTGAGGTAGACGCATACTTCTTAGCGAACGGCCCTGGCGACCCAGCGGCGCTGGACTCAATAGTCGAGACCGTCCGTGGCCTGATCGGCCACCGGCCGATCTATGGGATCTGCCTTGGGCACCAGCTTCTCTGTCGCGCCGTCGGCCTAGAGACCTGGAAGCTTCCCTTTGGACATCGAGGCGCTAACCACCCGGTCAAGGATTTAGTCACTGGACGCGTTGAAATCACATCGCAGAACCACGGCTTCGCGGTTAGAGGGCCGGGTGGCTCAGACACCGTTGATGTCGACCAGCCAGTTGGCTGGGACACCGACTTTGGGCGCGCTGAACTCACCCATGTGAACCTTTATGACCGCACGGTCGAGGGACTGTCCCTTCCAGATGCCCGATGCTCCACCGTCCAGTACCACCCTGAAGCCGGCCCGGGACCTCACGATGCCGAGTATGTCTTCGATCGGTTCTTGGCCGAGATCAACGGAGAGGCTGCCTAATGCCCCGGAGAGATGACATCTCGCGGATCATGATCCTTGGATCAGGACCGATCGTTATTGGCCAGGCCGCGGAGTTCGACTACTCGGGCACTCAAGCATGCAAGGTCCTCCGTGAGGAGGGCTACGAGATTGTGCTCGTCAACTCCAACCCGGCGACGATCATGACCGACCCGGATTTTGCCGACGCAACCTATATCGAGCCACTTCTTCCAGAGACGGTTGCCAGAATCATCGAGAAGGAACGCCCTGACGCGATCCTCCCAACGCTCGGCGGTCAGACTGCACTGAACCTCGCTAAGGCCCTCCACGAAGACGGAACTCTTGAGCGTTACGGCGTAGAGCTGATCGGCGCTAACTACGACGCCATTCACCGGGCTGAAGACCGTGACCTGTTCCGTCAGACAATGGAAACGGCCGGTCTCAGGGTTCCGCGCAGCCACATCGCAACAACGATGGACGAGGCCCGTGATGCGATGGACGACCTTGGGCTTCCAATCATCATCCGTCCCGCTTTCACCCTCGGCGGACGCGGCGGGGGAGTGGCCCACACCAAGGAAGACTTTGAGCGGATTGTCCGTGGGGGCATAGAGGCGTCACCCATAAATCAGGTTCTTCTAGATGAATCAATCATCGGCTGGGGCGAATTTGAGATGGAGGTCATGCGGGATCACGCTGACAATGTTGTGATCGTTTGCTCGATAGAGAACATCGACCCGATGGGCGTTCACACGGGCGATTCGGTCTGCGTGGCGCCGCAGCAGACCCTCACTGACCCGCTCTACCAGAAGCTCCGGGATCAGGCCATTGCTGTTATCCGTGCGGTTGGGGTTGAGACCGGGGGCTCAAATGTCCAGTTTGGAGTCAACCCTGAGACAGAGGAAATTGTCGTAATCGAGATGAACCCCCGCGTGAGTCGATCCTCAGCTCTCGCAAGCAAGGCGACTGGATTTCCCATCGCGAAGATTGCTGCCCGTTTGGCAGTCGGATACACGCTTCAGGAGATACCCAACGACATCACGCTCCGGACACCAGCGAGCTTCGAACCGGTTCTCGACTATGTGGTCGTCAAGTGGCCCCGCTTCGCCTTTGAAAAGTTCCCCGGGGCCGACGACACACTGACTACGCACATGAAGTCAGTCGGCGAGGCAATGGCTCTGGGTGGCGATTTCAAGCAGGCGTTCCTTAAGGCCCTGCGCTCCAGAGAGCTTGACTCCGTTCCGAACTTGCCGGAAGGACTTGATGAGCTGATGGAGCTCGTCGTAATTCCGGGACCCGACCGTTTCGACGCGCTCCTTGAGGCCGTTAGACGTCGAGTAGCCGAAGAGGAGATCTGCGCCCGCACGGGAATCGAGCCATGGTTCGTCCGTGAGCTCGCTGAGATTGCCAAAGGCTATGACCCCGAGGCAGAAGGCCTTGTACGGACATTCCGTTCGGTCGATACCTGCGCCGCAGAGTTCGAGGCCAAGACCCCTTACTTCTACTCCAGCTGGGAGCGGCCGCCAGCAGACGGCGTCGTGCAGCATGAGGCTGAGGGATCAGACCGGGAAGCCGTAGTCATTCTCGGTTCAGGACCCAACCGCATTGGTCAGGGGATTGAGTTCGACTACTGCTGTGTGCACGCGGCCCAAGCGGTGAAGGACGCTGGCATAGACGCCGTAATGCTCAACTGCAACCCAGAGACTGTCTCAACCGACTACGACACATCGACCCGTCTCTACTTCGAACCCCTCACCTTGGAGGATGTGGCTGCCGTCTGTAAGCACGAGAATGCTCGTGGAGTGATTGTTCAGTTTGGGGGTCAGACCCCGCTGCGTCTAGCCGAGGGCTTGCAGGAGCTTGGAATTCCGATTCTCGGAACGAGTATCGACTCGATCGACTTGGCTGAGGACCGGGGCAGGTTCGGACCGCTTCTAGACAAGCTCGGCTACCAGGCGCCGTCTTACGCAACGGCCACCAACGCGGCTGAAGCTCTGGTCGCAGCGAAGGAAGTTGGGTACCCACTGCTCGTCCGCCCAAGCTATGTACTGGGAGGGCGCGCAATGGAGATTGTCTACGACGACGACGCTCTTGCCTCATATCTTCAGCGCACTGGAGCGGATGCTCACGGTGGTGGCAAGGAGATCTTCTTGGATCGATTCCTTGAGGACGCAGTTGAGATTGATGTTGATGCCCTCTGCGATGGGAATGAAGTTTGGATCGCGGGGATCATGCAACACGTTGAGGAAGCCGGTATTCACTCGGGTGATTCGGCCTGCGTCCTGCCACCGCATTCGCTCTCAGGTGAGATGCTTGACCAGGTTCGCGAGCAGGCATCAGGCCTCGCCCTGGAGCTCGGCGTAGTCGGACTGCTCAATGTTCAGTTCGCTGTCTTCAAGGGGGAGCTGTATGTGATTGAGGCCAACCCAAGGGCCTCCCGAACCGTCCCATTTGTGTCCAAAGCGATCGGTCTTCCTTTGGCGCGGCTCGCGTGCCGCCTGATGCTTGGGGAGACGATCGCCGAACTTGACCTTCCAGAGGATCCACTGGGCGGCTTTGTCTGCGTCAAAGAGGCTGTTCTGCCCTTTGACCGCTTTGCCGGCTCCGATGCCCTCCTAGGCCCTGAGATGCGCTCCACGGGTGAGGTCATGGGGATAGCCCGCGACTTCCCAACCGCATTTGCGAAGGCTCAGGCTGCTGCCGGGGCTGAGCTTCCTGACGGAGGAACAGTGTTTCTTTCCGTCACGGAAGGGGACAAGGTTCTAGCCGGGGCGTTGGCAAGCCAGCTGCATGATCTTGGGTTCCGGATTATCGCCACACGCGGAACTGCTGAAGCTGTCGCCCGAATGGGCATTCCAGCCCAACCCATCAACAAGATTCCCGAAGGCTCACCGCACATTGTTGATCTCATCCAGGCGCGGACCTGCGATCCGTTTCAGGTCCTGGTGGCGACGATCCTGAGCTCGCGCACGCTGGACCAGACCACGGCGGCGGCTTGCCGCAAGCTCTTTGGGGTGGTCCGTAACCTGGAGGACCTCCGGCGTATTCCGCGCTTGCGGCTGGAACGCCTGATCTATCCGGTCGGGTTTTACCGGACCAAGGCGAAGCTGTTGAAGAAACTTCCAGACGCGGTGGCCGTGCAGTTTGGCGGCATCATTCCCGCCACCGTGGAGGACCTGATCCGCCTGCCGGGCGTCGGCCGCAAGACGGCCAACCTCGTGGTGGCCGTGGCCTTCAACAAGCCGGCTATCTGCGTGGATGTCCACGTGCACCGTATCAGCAACCGCTGGGGCCTTGTCCGCACGCGC
>JBAXCW010000022.1:0-10116 GCA_037141275.1 Actinomycetes bacterium | reverse complement strand
AATGTCGGCGGGACTGAACACGCGCTTGCCGCTGAGGACCTGCTGGTTGTGATGCGGCCGATTGAGGGCTACCAGCTTGAACATGAGGGCTCCCACGCAGTGGCCCTTGACCTAAATCTTGACGAAGATCTGCTGCTGGAAGGCCTTGCTCGTGAAGTAGTCCACGCTGTTCAGGGGGCACGGAAGTCCGCTGGCCTGGAGGTTGAGGACCGCATCAGCCTGGGGCTTGGTGGTGACGAGCGCGTCCTTGCCGCCATCAACGCTCACTCAGAGTGGATCTGCAGTGAGGTTCTGGCAACAGCATTTGAGTCAGGCATCGCCGACGGCGAGAACCTGACCATTGACGGTCACGAACTGACCGTCACCGTCACCAAAGCCTGACCCTTCCTGGGCGCAGCAGCGGCTGGTTAGCCGCTTACGGCCACTCAGCCTTCGTTGAGTTGAAGCTCTCGCTCCAAGGCGGCCTTTGGCAGCGCGCCTGTGACCTGGTGAACCTTCTGGCCACCCTTGAACATGATCAGCGTTGGGATTGACATCACGCCAAACTGAGCAGCGGTCTGCTGGTTGTCATCAACGTTGACCTTGACGATCTTGAGCGCGTCGCCGTGCTCGTCAGCAATCTGTTCAAGAACTGGGGCGACCTGACGGCACGGACCGCACCATGGAGCCCAGAAGTCAACGATCACTGGTGTCAGGGAATCGATCACCTCTGCTTGGAAGTTGGCATCGCTTACTTCGGTGATGGCGCCCATTTGGTCAAACCCTTCGTTCGTCGGAAACTTGCGTTGATCTCTCAGTATAGGACGGTCTCGGCGGTCAGCCAGTCCGAAACCAAGGCGTCCGGACAAGCTTGATTGGCTTGATCGGCGAGGTCTTCTCAAGGAAGAACTTCACACCGTCACGCTCTTCGATCGCTGATACCGCTTTCTCTTGGCGTCTCCATGCGAGCGCCCAGATCACTGGGAACCCTGCGGCCATAGCAGGAACCTGCGGGGCGGTCAGCACGAATGCCCCGGCGCCGAGGGTTGCTATCAGTAGCGGCCAGAGGCGGTTGACGAGCATCCGAGTTGGGTGAACTTCGGGTAGGGAGGGACTGGTCGGCGCCGCGGCTAGGAGCTTTGCCACGGCCGGAGAGGCATCGTTTTGGCGACCTACCCAAATCCCTGTGATGCCTGCGATCACCCACCAAGCTGCCGCAATCGGGATGACAAGCCCATCACCTGACTCGGCCGCACCAGCGAGCGCGAGCGCCGCGAGCAGGGTCGCTGAGCCCGCACAGCCAAGCACCGTGGCCTTGAGGAAGGCAACGAATGCCATTAGGTCTTTCCTACCGCGAGTCGTTCAAGGAGGGCGTGGACGCCCGCGGTTCCCTCAACTAGGAAGTCAGCGGCAGCGAGCAATTCGGGCGGCGCCTCCGTTGACTCGACGGCAACCTTGGTGGCTGAGTCCAACCAACCTTCGACGACCATCGCTCCAAGCTCGGCGAAGGCGTCGATGTCGGTGACGTCATCGCCGATGTAAAGCGCGGTCTGAAGTGGGGAGTCAGCCAAGAGGTGCCTGATTCCCATTCCCTTGTTGAATGCGGCAGGTGGTCGGATTTCAAGAACCTTCTTGCCCCAGTGGGCGACAAGACCAGCCTCCTCGACTCTGACCGCAACCCCTTCGAGCGCTGCTCGACAGGCGTCCTCGTCAGGAGCTCCGCGCCAGTGGAGGGCTGAGATCGCACCCTTGTCCTCGCGCCGGATACCAAGGCTGGAGAGGTCACGGATTGCCTCGGCCGCAGATTCTTGGACCGGCTCTGTCCAGGCTGCAAGCTCAGGGTCGACAGTGGCTTCGGAAGCTCCGGGCAGCAGAAACTCGCTGCCATGGCCACCGATGTAGCTCAGGCCGCCCGCCCCTACAACGCGGCGGGCGTCCTCAGCTTGCCTGCCGCTGACACAGGCGACTAGGCCAAAATGCCGGGCGAGCTTGACCAACGCTGTCCGCACTGCAACGGGCACAGAGGCATCCCGCGAGTCCCTAACGATGGGCGCAAGGGTCCCATCAACGTCAAGTAGGATCGCGGTCGTTGCGGGATTCTTCGAGAGCGTTTGGATCAGGAGCGCTGTTGGATCGGTCGTCACGGGCCTAGTATGCCCCGAGTGAACGACCCTGGAACTCTCCGTCTTGCATTGGTGGGTATTTGTGCGGGCCTGCTGAGCGGGCTGTTGGGCGTTGGTGGTGGTGTGATCATCGTGCCGCTGTTGGTCCTTTGGCTCGGCTGGAACCAACGCTCTGCTCAGGCAACGTCGCTCGCCGCCGTGTTCATCATCGCTTCCTACGGGGTCGTCGCATTTGGTTTGCACGGTGAAGTCCGCCCGGGTACCGCCGCGCTGATTGGTCTACCCGCGCTTGCCGGTGTGGTCTTCGGGACGCGGCTTGCGGCGAAGCTCCACTCCGACACGCTGGGGATCCTCTTCGGGCTATTCCAAGTGACCGTGGCGATTGTGATGTTCGCGGGATGAACGTTCTTTGGATCATCATTGCCGGGGGCGCAGCAGGCGTCCTATCTGGACTCTTTGGTGTTGGCGGTGGGGCGATCTTCGTCCCAGCTCTCGTTCTTCTGTTTGGTTTTGAACAGACGACTGCCGAAGGTACGTCCCTGTTGGCCATCATTCCGGTTGCGGGTCTGGGTGCCTGGGTTCAGCACAAGGAAGGACTTGTGCAGGTTCGTAGCGCTGCCACTGTGGGATTGGTGGCGGGCGCTGGTGTCATCGTCGGTGCGGTGGTGGCCAACCATCTCCCCGAGACAACTCTCCGCCGCGTCTTCGCTGTATTCCTCTTGATCATGGCTGCGCAACTGCTGTTTCGGTCTCATAAGAAGCGGGTTGAAAGACTGAATGCTGAGGCTGCCAGCGACGACGCGAGGGTCTGACCGCTGCTACGGTCGTTTTGAGGGGTTGTCGAGCTGCGGGAGGAACGCGGAACCATTGCCGTTTTGGCGTGTTTCAGCAATCAGAATGAAGACCAGAGCCTTGACTGCAGCGGCATTGTCCGCATTCTTTGTATCGGCCATTCCTGCGCAGGCCGTCTCCATTCCACATCCTCTCTGGCTTGGTGTCGAGGAGATATGGGCTGTTGGCGCTGGAGGAGGGACTCCTTCACCAGGAACGGCGGGATCGCCCTTTGAGATCTCGAAGAAGATCTCGCAGGCTGGCGTGAAGTATCAGCGGGTGTCGGTGTCATGGCGCCAGCTTCAGCCCGACATCAAGTTTCCATCGGGTCCTCCAAGTCCCACCAGTTGGATGGACGCAAACTTTGATCAGACCGCGATAAGCCAGCTGGATGACGCTGTCAGGGCAGCCGCAGACACAAGGCCGGCAACAGGTTTTGGACTTCAGGTCCTGCTGCAGGTTGAGAGCGCTCCGTACTGGGCCGAAGACCTCACCGGCAGACCGGAGATTGGCTTGTTTGCCGATGAACAGAATATTTATACCGGTGCTTGGCAGCCAAAGCCAGACGCGCTTCGGGCCTTGGCTCAGGCGCTGGCGACCCGCTACGACGGCCGCGATCGCCACAACACGTATGGGCGCCTACTCCCAAAGATAACCGCCTTCCAAGCGTGGAATGAGCCCAATCTCTCTACTCATCTTGCACCGCAGACCTCGCCGAGCGGGGCCCTCGTCGGCCCGCGCATGTACCGGGAACTCCTCAATGCTTTTGACCAAGGGCTCCACGATGGCGGCCGGACGGACACGCTGACAGTTGCGGCGGGCATGTCCCCGTTTGGGCAGCCGCGAGGCGTGATCCAGGGGACTTCACCGCAGGTCTTTGCGCAAGGAGTGCTCTGCGTACATAAGGCGGGGAAGGTCTTTGTCAAGGTTGCTGACTGCGGGCCAGCGCACTTTGATGTCTGGGCACAGCACCCGTATGACATCCAGGGCCTGCCAATGCGACCTGCTGACCCCAACGGGAAGAACGGGCTGATGGCGGATATTCTCGCTCTTCGCGCAGCTGTAGCGGCCGGGGTACGTGAAGGCACAGTGCTCCCAGCTGTTGCCAAGCCCTTCTGGGTAACTGAGTTTGACTGGTGGACAAACCCTCCGAGCGGCGAGTTTGGAAAGAGTCCAGCCGTGGCGGCCCGGTTCACCATGGACAGCCTATGGCGTGCCTGGGCTGCGGGAGTGGACACACTCTTCTGGTACGGAATGAGGGACATCCGGACTTGGAGCGGAGGGCTTTGGAGCGCAAGCGCCTACCCGAGCGCGCGAGTAGGCCTAACCACTCAGGTTCTCGCCGCGGACAAGGCGAAGCCCACCCTCAGGGCCTTCCAGTGGCCGTTCCGCGAGGTCAAGGGCTCGCACCCATACGCTTGGGGCATCGTCCCGTGCCGGTTGGCGGGACAGCGGGTGCAGATCGACCAGATGGTGAAGCGTCGGTGGCACCAGGTCAAGCATGGAACCAGCTTTGCGAGTGGTGTCTTTCAGATTCCCCTGTCAGTTAGGACCAAAGGCATAGGTCGTTGGCGGGCTAGGGCACCGGGACTGTGTGGTGGGACAAGCCCCGAGTGGAATAGCGCCTGGTAACAGGGACATGATCCGAGGCAGCAGTACCTCGCCCACAAAAACGTCACCCGACTGTCGCATTTGGGGCCAACAAGTGGTACAAAGATAGTGTCAATATGCTCGTTTTTCCAATGCCTTCGGGGAGTCTGAGTGAGAAGAGTTAGATCGCAGCGATGGTTCGTAGGGCTCTCAGCCCTCGCTGTCTGCGGCCTGTTGGCGTCAACTTCCGTGGGTGCCATCACTCCTATCGATCCCCACGTGCCCATCCCAGGAGTGAAGTGCCCTGCAGGCACTAACCAGATCACAGATACAGTCGCGCGCGTGGATGCTGTTTGCACCATCTCGCTGGACCAATGGATCGCACTCGGAGGGGACCCAGGCAAGGGACCTGAGATAGCCACGATTGATCCTCAAGGCGAGCAAATACCGGTCCCAACGGATCCCAGAAAACTCAAGAGCTTGATGGACAAGCTGCCCTTTAACGACCCCGATGGGGCTCCTCCGTCCGAGCTGGGCCCGCTTCTTGACGCGTGCGCCACTGATCCGTCCTGCTACATGCCAACGGATCCCAGCGACTTCCCTCCGCAAGAGCCCGACCCTGATCCTGGAATCACTGTTGACAACCCAAGCAATCCAGATCCGACGGCCACACTCGGCTACCACTGCGATCCACACGTTTACAGCAGCGACGACTTGGTCAGCCTGCAGAGCATCGTTCCCGTTGACGGGAGCGGCGCACCACTTGAGCCCGTTGACGCATGGGTGCTCAATTCCAGTTTCCCTTCGATTCTGATCCCAAGCGGGAACGCAAATGTCGAGCCGCCAATTCCTGGCTTCCTCTCCACTCGTGATGGGATTGACCACACCACCGGCCTGCCCTACTGGCTGGACGACCCACGGACCGACAACCCAGACAGCAGCGCCTACATCAACTCCGGGGCCCAGGGCTGTGTGTCAATAGTGGACACGGCGCCACCGGTGGCGCCTCAGAATGTGGCTGTCTCTCTGCCCTCACCTGGTGTGACTGGGGGAGTTCAGGTCGGCTGGGATCTCCTTGACCAAACTGTTGCCAACAATGGCGGAGACCCGATTACCGGCTATGAGGTCCAGTCAAGCCCAGGGGGCAAGACTTGCTCGGTGACAGTTGATTCGGGCGCAAGCATGTGTCTGGTGACCGGGCTGAACCCGTCCACTCCCCTTATTCCCGCCAGAGGCACCACTCCCGCCGTCCCAGCTACTCCAGGTACCGCCTATACGTTCAGGGTGCGCGCACAGAATACGGTCGGATGGGGCCCACTTTCAGATCCGAGCGATCCGCCAATTATTCCTGTGACGGCTTCAGCATCAGGCCGCCGGACAAAGTCACTTAAGGCCCATGCGGCGTGGCGGACAACAATGTCCGAACTCACCGCAGCAGCCCGCACCTTGGCTCTCGTGCCCGTCCACGCTCATGGATCAAAGGCCGCGAAGGTAACTGTTCCCGGGCCACCTCAGTTGGGGACCGTGACTCAGATTGCCTCAACGGGGTCGTACCCCCTGAACGGCGCAGTCAATGTGGCCTGGACGGCACCAAAGGTCAACGGTGGACAACCAATCACCCGCTATAACGTTGTTGGAACCCAGACGGGTAGGACGGGTATCGGCTGCACCTCGCCAGGAACTGCGCTCTCATGCCAGATTGATGGAGTCACCAAGAACGTACCGATCACCTTCGCCATCACCGCAACCAACGCCAAGGGCAATGGCGCAGCATTCAAGACGCCAGCTTTCAACTTCAGCATCACCTGCGAGGAGTGGACGAGTCAGGCCAAGTGCGCGTTCAACATCAAGGTCAAGGCGATTATCCGTGTAGCTGGCGCCAGCGGCGGAAACAAGTTGCGCGTGGGTTGTGGGCTGACTCCGTTCGCGTCCAACACGCTGATGACAATCCGCAACCCCGCGTTCCCAGCCAACCCCGACGCCTTCCCTACGCTCGTTCTCGGTCGCGCGGTAGGTCCTGTTTGCCGAATGATCCTGCAACAGGTGCCGCTACCACCACTTGACGCCACACAGAAGGCTCAGGTCAAAGCGGGCTATGTGGCAATGGCGTTCAAGGTAATCGGGCTTCCGTCGAAGGGCTCCCGCGAGCTACCAGTAGCACTTCCATACGCGAAGGTATGGGGGCAGCCCCCGACGATGGCAAAGAATGGCACCAGCGGTTCCGGAATGCAGGGCATTATTGCTGACGAGAACGGTGTTGCCGTGTGGATCGGTTATGTGACCAAGGCTGGTTACTACCCGGTCAACGCTCAGTGGCCGTTCTACAAGGCTGGTCGAACCTCCTTCAGTTTCAAGAAGACCAAGCCGCAGAAGTAGCCGTTGTAGGAGCGCGGTCTGTGGGTCAGCGGCGCCGGTATCAGTTACGGTGAGGGGTATGGACTTCGTAACCTGGGATCACCGCCCTAGTGGCTTACGCGCACCAGCAATGGTCTGCGCGTTCGACGGCTGGAATGACGCCGGGGACGCCGCCAGCCTCGCAGTCGCCGCGCTGATCAGCAGCTTTGGCGGTAATGACTTCGCTCGTATCGAACTCGAGTCATTCCTAGACCTGCGTGAGACCCGGCCTATTATCCGCGTCGTTGACGGTGAGGTACTTGACCTCACATGGCCTGCGACGACTTTGACGGCTGTGTTTGCGCCCCGTGCGCCACGTGATCTGATCGTCGTGTCGGGTCCGGAGCCCGCTCTTTCATGGCGGGCTTACTGTGACGTTCTGGTTGACCTGGCCGAGTCTCTGGAGTGCTCGATGGTTGTAACGCTCGGTGCATTCCTAGCCGACCTTCCTCACACGCGCCCGGTGCCAATTGCCGGCACAGCATCAGACCCCGCGCTTTCTGAACGCCTTGGCTTGGTGCCCTCTAACTACGAGGGCCCCTCCGGTGTCACCTCCGCGCTGCACCACGCCTTCGCTAAGGCTGGTGTTCCTGCCGTGGGCCTCTGGGCTGCGGTCCCGCATTACATCGCTGCGATGCCCAACCCGAAGGCTGCTCTCGCGCTTGTGCGACGCTTGGAGTCACTGACCGGGGTGATCGTTGACGCAGAGGAGCTTGAGGCTGACGCGGTCGAGCATGATCGCCAAGTTGAGCAGGCGGTGCAACATGATTCAGACCTTCGGGGCTTCGTCGAACAGCTGGAAGAGGCGGCTGCGGAGGATGAACCTGATGAGACCGAAGACATTCCGTCAGGTGACTCGATTGAGCGCGACGTCCAGCGCTTCCTACGTCAGCGCGACGTTAGCGACGACAAAGACTGATCAGCGCTCGGCGGCTGGACAGGCGAGCCGCCAGTCGCATGTGGAGCAGGCGCCGTACGAGGGTGAGGGTTCAAAGCCTTGGCTCAGGATGCCTTCGGCCACCTCGTGGACGGTCGATTCCATCTCGTCACGGTCCACCTCCCCTGGGACTTCAACGCGGTCGTCGTCAAGCACATACCAGTAGGACCGCTTCACGGCCTCAAGTTCCCACGCGTCACTTGCGCCGATTGCGTAGATCGTGAGCTGGATGTCGTTGCGCAATTCCTCAACGGTCTTCGGGAACGAGGTCTTGTAGTCGATCAGCTCAAACTCACCGTCACCGCGCTTGTCAACGCGGTCAACCCTGCCGCGGACAA
This sequence comes from Actinomycetes bacterium, assembly GCA_037141275.1. Lineage (GTDB taxonomy): Bacteria > Actinomycetota > Thermoleophilia > Solirubrobacterales > Solirubrobacteraceae > WLNJ01. The sequence continues at coordinate 1,924 of JBAXCW010000022.1, read as the reverse complement.
GGTGTGGGCCAACCCTGAAGGAGAAGGACCGTTCCAGCCAGACAGCCTCCGCGTCGCGCTCGCTGTCACGCGAGTGATAACGAATTAGGGCATCGCGGGCCTTCACACGCAACTGCTTTTCGCGCTCTCCTTCGCCCAGGCCAGACCGTCGCCAGCTGCGGTCAAGCAGGCCGAGCAGTTCGGCTTGCCCGCCACCATCCCCGCGGTGCCAGCGCTCGAGAACTTGGTGCATGACAATGCCAAAGCGCTGAGCAGTGGTTGGATCTTGGGGTACGCGCATGACCCGGGAGAACTTGTAACGCAGGGGACATGTTCTGTAGGTTTCAAGGTCACCTGCGGAGAGGACAACGCCGTCCCCCCGGCGAGGCAGGAATGCTTCCAGCGATGGCTCGCTGCGGGCAGCGAGCACCTTTTCGCGGTCCCTATCGTCGACCTCTGCATCTGTGATCCACGAATCAAGTGCTGACGCCGCGAGCGCCTGTTGCTGGCTCTCTGTAGCTACTGAGCGGAGGCGGTCATTGACAGCGGCGAGTGATTCGGCTGCTGCCTGCCCGTCCTGTTTGCCTGACAGAGCAGCGAGCTTGAGGAGTTCGAGAAAGCGGACAACTGCCTTGTCAACTTCGTCACCGGTGTCGAGGCGGAGTTCAAGCATTTGACTGCCCGTGGTTTCCACCACTTCGAGTAGTTCGTCGCGCAGGATTCGGTAGGTGGCTTGGAGTGATTCGCCGGGGGCGAAGAGCTCTGTCTCACGCTCCTCCCATTCCCCGCCTACGCCCACTCGAATTTCCTCCACATACTGCGACGGGTGCAGCGCGTCACCGCGGGTGCCGGTTCTAGCGTGGGCCAGCACCACCCGAGTGGTCGCGCGGCTGATCGCGGTACCCAGCAGGTTGCGCGTCACGAGCGCCGCGTTCGCCGGGTCGTCGGCTGGGAGTGGCTCGGGGAGGATTGCTTCTGGCAGCGGCTCGGCTGGTTGACGGGTGGCCCCAGGTCGGTTACCTGCGTGGAGCCCGATGACATAGACATGGTCCCATTCGCGATCCCGCAGGGACTCGGCCCCGATGATTTCCACGGCCGGGTAGTCCCCTCCGGGCAGGGGAACGCCTAGGTCGTTGAAGCCGGACCGGGCGATTGAGGTGATGTGCCGGGCGAAGTCGCGTGCGGTTGCTTGAGGGTCTCGGCGAACATGGGCAGCAGCGATCTCGCCAAAGACAGCGAGGGCCCGCAGCCGTTCGGCTGCCTGTGGTGACGCCGCATAGACCAGCGATGCGCGCAGACCCAGCCGCTCGATCAGGCGGTGGACGAAGAGGTCGGGCCGGAGGGCGTCAATGGCCTTGCTCGCAAGCCGGTGCAGCCGGAGGAAGGCATGAAGGCGGTCGCGGGCTTCCGGCGGGACCTGAGGAGATTCGGTGGCAGCGGCGACGCCGTGGACAAGGTCAATTTTGCGCTTGCGCGCGATCGTGGATGCCCGAGCAATATCGGCTGAGGAAAGGCCAATGGGCGCGCGGGCGAGTGCGCGGGCGACTGCCGCTCCGTCAGCTGGGTCAACGAGCAGTCGCAGCCAAGCAAGTAGGTCTCGAATCTCCGCCCTCTGGAAGAACGCCTGACCGGAATTGACGCGGTTTGGCATCCCACGCTCCTCCAACGCAACTTCGATGGCAGGGGCCTCCCGTGATGCGGAGTCGACGACAACGGCAATCCGGCTCGGCGGGACGCCCTCTTTCAGGACGAGGCGCTCAACATCGGCCGCGACGGCCTGAGCCTGCGCGCGTTCGGTCGCTGCGCGCCAGAACTCGATTTCGCCACCGGTGCGATGGCAGGTGGTCAGCTCGATCAGCTCTGGAGTGGGCTCAAGGGCCCTCAGCTGGTCAATGTGCGTGGTCAGGGCTGCCCGCACGCGGCGGACACCTTCAGACGGGTTGAT
>JBAXCW010000021.1:0-10361 GCA_037141275.1 Actinomycetes bacterium | reverse complement strand
CGTGTGGAACTGCACCGATTCGCAGAGGCTGGCCCGCGTCAGGTCGCACTCTGCGTGAGGTTGCTCTTGAACTTGGCGTTGATGAGGCTGTCTTCAACGAGGCAATCAACCTTCGTAAGATCGCTGCCGGCAACGAAGCCGGTTAGCGCTCGCTGACCTCACCTCACCGCGCGGGGCTGGCCCTGCGCGCTGAGGTCAAGGCTGGATTGTGACCAGCCGCTCCTCAGTGAATTCGCGCACGGAGTAGTGCGGGCCTTCCTTGGTGTTGCCGGAATCCTTGACCCCGCCATATGGCATCTGGTCGGTTCTGAAGGTTGGTACTTCGTTGACCAAGACCCCGCCGTACTCAAGTTCACGCGCTGCTCTGAGTGACGTCGCAAGGTCAGCGGTGAAGACGCCAACCTGGAGTCCGTAGTCACTCCCATTGGCAAGCGCGACAGCTTCGGTGAACTCCTTGAAGCGCCGGACAACTGTGACCGGCCCAAAGACTTCACCTGACCAGACGGAATCCGTATTCGCACCACCGTCAACAATTGTCGGTTGGAGAGTCCCGTCCGCATTCAGCTCGCCGCCAATCAGAATCTCCGCGCCGTCAGCCTTGGCGGTGTCAATCCACTCCTTGACGCGATCACACTCACCTTGGTCAATCAACGGGCCGACATCGGTCGTGGGGTCGATTGGGTCCCCAACCTTGAGTGCGGCAACCTTGGCGGTCATCCGCTCGAGGAATGCGTCGGCGATGTCCTCATGGACGATCAACCGCTGAGTGGAGATGCAGCTCTGCCCCGCATGCGAATAACCGTGGATGGATGCCTTGTCGGCAGCGGTCTCCCAATCACCATCGGCACAGACAATCAGCGGCGCGTTGCTGCCTAGCTCCAGCATCACGCGCTTACGGGGTGCGCGTGCGCGGATACCCCAACCGACGGGAACTGAGCCAGTGAAGCTAATGGCTGCAACGTCCGGACTGTCGACCAGAGGGTCACCGGTCTGAGCGCCAGGCCCTGCGACGACATGGAGGTAGTCGGCTGGCACGCCGGCTTCAACTAGCAACTCAACAAGGTCAATCGCTGAGAACGGTGTGGCCGATGCTGGCTTGAGCACAACTGGGCAGCCCGCTGCCAACGCTGGGCCGAGCTTGTGGGCAACAAGGTTGAGTGGGAAGTTGAACGGGCTGATTGCCCCAACCACACCAACCGGAACTCGTAGAACAAACCCTAGCTTGCCCGCCCCGGCCGGGCCACCCTCCATGGGCACCATCTCGCCAGCCAATCTGCGGGCTTCGTCCGCGCTGAACTTCAGAGTGCCAACAGCTCGCTCAGCTTCGACGCGAGCCTGTTTGATCGGCTTGCCGGCCTCAAGCGAAACCGTTTGACCGAAGTCTTCAACGCGTTCACTCAGCAGGACGGCGGCCCGGTCAAGGGCCTCGGCCCGCTCCCATTGCGGCCAGTCGGCCCGCTCAAGCGCACTCTTAGCGGAGGCGATCGCTTTGTTGACAAGCGCTGCATCAGCAGCCGGGACACGCCCGAGTAGGGCGCCCCCGAATGGGTTGTGGACCTGAATCCAATTGCCGGTCTCTACCAGCTCCCCTGCGATCCGCAGTTTGCGGCCACCTGCTGATTCGTTACTCACGCCTCACCAGTCCTCTCTAAAGGACAGGATAGGTCAGCCGAAGACGATCGTCAGAGTCTCTGCGACGCAGGCTGGCTTATCTGAGCCTTCGATCTCAATTGTGCAAGTGACCTTCATCAGGACTCCACCGTTGCGATCGTCAGCCGAAGCAAGCGTTGAGCGCATCCGCAGGCGGCTGCCGGTTGGGACCGGTGATAGAAACCGCACCTTGTCTGAGCCGTAGTTCATTCCGAAGGTGATGCCCTCGATGGAGTACGTCTCGTAGGCAAACTTTGGGATCAACGAGAGGGTGAAATAACCGTGGACGATGGTGCCGCCGAGCGGTGACTCCTTGGCGCGATCCACATCAACATGGATCCACTGGTCGTCGCCAGTTACTTCGGCAAATTTGTTGACAGCGTCCTGATCGATCTGAATCCAGTCGCTGACGCCAAGTTCTTCGCCAACCTTGGACTTGATGTCGTCAATTCCGTTGAGGACAAGCATGTGACTCCCTTTGTTTTGAAGCTGATTTCGAGAAACGCCGTGCGTGGCAAAGGCGTGTGTGGGAAGCCTACCTGCGCGCGGTCGAACGCCACTCTGCGTCGATGCGGCCAAGCTCTGTTGTCGGCTCAGCGCCACCCCAGTACTCGGTCCCAAGAGCGTTCCAATCAGCTCCGGCTCGCAGCTCGCCGAGCACACTGAAGACCAGTGCCTCCATGCGTCTGGCGAGGAGTGCCTCTGGCGGCAGTGTCATTTGGCGCATCTGCTTGAAGTAGGGCGAGCGTGGGGAGCTGCCTACCTCGGCAAGTTCAAAGACATACTCGGGGGTGATCCGTCGGTGGCCAGGCTCAAATGCCCAATCGCCTGCGACGAGCATCTGGTCGAGGAGCATCTGGGGATCAAAACCCTCGGGCTCGGGGAGGTATCCGAGTGACCCGAGCTGTGCCTTCACACCCTCAGCGTCACGGGCCAAAACTGAAGCAGCGAGGGCGTGTTCGGCTTTCAGCGTCTTCTCGCTGATGGTTCGCATCAGCCCAAAGTCAAGGAAGCAAACCTTGCCATCAGGGCAGCGCAGGTAGTTGCCCGGATGCGGGTCACCTGAGCAGAAGCGCTCGCGATGGAGGAGGTGCATGAAGAACCGGAAGATGATCTCCCCGTACTTGTCCCTTTCGGCCTCTGACATCTTTTTGACCTCTTCGAAGCCGGCCCCTTCTACGTACTCCGACACAAGAACTCGGCGGCCGGAGAGCTCGGTGTAGACCTTGGGGATCTTCACGAATGGATGGTCGCGGAACGCGCGTTCCACACGGCGCTGGTTCTGGGCTTCAAGTTCGTAGTCAAGCTCCTCACCAATCCGCTCACGCAGCTCAGCTGCGAGCGCCTTGCCGTCTAGGCCGGGCGCCAAGCGCTTAAGCAGCGGCAGGAGGAGGTTCATGTTGCGAAGGTCCGTTTCGACCGCCTCGGCCACACCTGGGTATTGGACCTTTACAACAATGTCATCACCCTCATGAGTCTTGGCCCGGTGGACTTGACCGATTGACGCGGCGGCAAAGGCCTCCTCGTTGAACTCCGCGAAGAGGTCGCCGATCTTGCCGTCGAGGTCTTGCTCGATGACCTTGCGGACCTTGGGGAAGGGAACGGATGGTGCGGCATCGCGAAGGGAAGCGAGCTTGGCTTTGAAGTTCTCCCGCTCACCCTCGGGGATTGCCTCGAAGTCGATCGTGGACAGGACCTGGCCGATCTTCATTGCGGCCCCGCGCATCTTCCCGAGTTGCTCCACCAGTTCCTCCGCGAGTGAGAGTGCCCGCGCTTCCATCTTGCGCTGGGATTCCTCCTCATCGCGGGTCATGTTGGCGGCGCGTGTTCCAGCCCAGCGAACTCCTTGACCGCCTACCAACTTGCCGAACCTGGCAGTTCGCGCAATACGCCCAGAGGGGAGCGAGTCTTCCTTGGTGGGAGTCATGTCCTCTTGCTTACGGTTGTCATCGTCTTTGGAGACCACTCCTAGAGGTTAGGCCGCTGGGGCGGTCGTCTACCCTCGCGGGTGATGCCCGGCCCCCTTCTTGTCTGCGATCTGCCCCTATTGATGTACCGCGGCTTCTTCGCGCTGCCGTCCAAAATCCGTGGTTCGGACGGACGGCCTGTGAACGCTCTGCTTGGCACCGCCAACGCTGTCCTTGCCGCAATTGACGGCTGCAAACCCCGCGCGGTCGTGCTGTGTGATGGGGCTGAAGCGGGTGCTTACCGAGTGAAAGCATTCCCTGGCTACCACGCTGCCCGCGAGCCAATGCCTGATGACCTTGCCCACCAGTTCGGGCTTGGTGCGAGCTTGTGGAAGGCGCTTGGCTGGAAGCAGGCTGATGCCGGCGACCTTGAGGCAGATGACCTGCTCGCATCACTAGCCCTGTTGGAGGCCGCAGCCGGCGGCAGCACGCGCATCCTGACCGGGGACCGTGACCTGCTGCAGTGCGCGACAGCGAAGACGAAGGTGATGTTGCTCAAGCCTGGGCAGGGCACTTTGGACTGCGGCCCAGCAGAGGTGCAAGAACTGACTGGTGTGAAGCCAGCCCAGATCCCTCACCTGATTGCCCTTCGCGGAGATCCAAGCGATGGCATTCCCGGTGCACCAGGCATTGGTGCCAAGGGTGCAGCGGACCTGCTTGCGCGCCATGGGTCCGTGGACGGGGCAATTGCCCATGCGTCCGGAGAGAAGCCCAGAACTTCCTCCTCACTAACTGAGAACGCGGACCTGATTCGGATGTTCCTCGACATTGCGACCGTTCGAAAGGTGAAAGCCCGCCGGCCAGCTGACGCGCCCACCAACCATGCCAAGGGCTCCCGGGAAGCGGAGCGGCTGGGAATGGGTCGCCTAGCCGCACGGCTGGCAGCTTTGGCTTGAGCCCGAGGGCTGAGGCCTTGCGGATTAACCCGCCCGTCAGTAACTTCACTGGGACAAGTAGTCAAAAGTCAGCAGTTGGTGTGCGAAAACCTTCGTGCCCTGACCCTCGGCAAACCAACGCAGTATGGGATCGGGGTCACAAGAATGCTCGACGGCACTCGCACACGAGGCAACACGAAAGCACTGCTCTTCACGGCCATTGCGCTGGTCCTCAGCGCCACAGCCTTCACGAGCCCTGCTCTCGCTGACTATGGGGACTCGGTCAGCGGCGCGTTGACTTACACCGACGACGGCAGTGCAGTCACCATCACCGGCTGCGAACATAAATTTAGCTGCCCAACCCGTCTAATTATCCCCGAATCTATTGACTCAATGCCCGTGACCGACGTGGCACCGTTCGCATTCGCTGGGGAGTCCGGCATCGAAGTCCTAGAGCTTCCCAACACACTCATCACCATTGGTGAGGAAGCTTTTCAAAGTGACACAAAACTCGGGAGCATCAACATTCCCGACAGCGTCAGGAACATGGGGGACAGCGCCTTCTCTGGCTGCTGGGGCAGCACAAGCATCACGATCGGCGAAGGCTTAACCCAGATTCCCAACCGCGCATTCAGTTACGACAGTGCACTTCAGAACCTGAGCCTTCCCAACACACTCATCACCATTGGTGAGGAAGCGTTCCTAAATGCGTCTGCGCTCGAAAACTTGACGATCCCTGCCACCGTTACCTCGATCGGGAGTTTGGCCTTCGGTGGCCTTGGCAATCTGCGAGCAGTGATCTTCAAGGGCAACGCGCCAACCGTTGCCAATGACACTTTCTTCCTTCGCTCAAGTGGGGCAATTGCGTACCGTAATTCCACGCTCACCGGCTACGGAAATGACGGCGACTACTTTCCCGCTGAGTACGCAGGCGACACGCGAGGCTTGCCCGTGCATTCAGAGTTCAACTACTACGTCGAAGGTGGTCACGCAACCTTCATGGGCTGCGCACTGGTCAGATGCTCAGGGAACTTCATTGTGCCCTACGAGATCAACGGGTATCCCGTCACTGAGATTGGCTACGGAGCGTTCCAAGGCGCCACCCACCTAACCACCGTCAACATTCCAGGCACGGTCACCGCGATTGGTGGGGCAGCCTTCCAAGGTGCCACCGCCCTCTACAGCCTGAGCATTCCAAGCTCGGTCACCGCGATCGGTGAAGAAGCGTTCCAAGGCGCCACCCACCTAACCACCGTCAACTTCTCAGCAGGAAGCACCCTTACTGCTATTGCCGCCCGCTCCTTCTACGGCGACACAAGCCTGACTGACATCAACATCCCCAATTCGGTTACAAACATTGGGGAGCGCGCGTTTTCAGATAACACAAGCCTGACGAGCATCACTATCCCCAACAGCGTCACCTCCATCGGCGATCAAGCGTTCAGCGGATCACAATCCTTGGCGACAGTTGTCTTCACGGGCAATCCGCCATCTGTCGGGGACGACGCCTTCTATAACGTCGCGAGCGGTGCCAAGGCCCAGCGAGTGCCCACGCTACTGGGCTACGGAGAGGCCGGATCCGACTTCTACGGCCTTGTGGTCAGCGATGGACTTGGGTGGGCTTGGCCACTGACCCCAGCCAGGCCAGTAGTGACAGTTACCAAGACTGGGATCACCCTCAAAACCAGCGTCGAAACCGCTGGCGCCGGCGTGCTTTCCCAAGTGGCAACCACCAAGGTTGGGCACCTGCTGGCCACATGGTGCAAGACATCACGTTCAGCTCTGCGTCCAGGTACTTACACCCTGACCTGCAAGCTCTCCAGCCACGCACGAACAACACTGCGTAAGGCAGCGATGAACATCACGCTCAAAACAACGCTGGCACTCACCCGCGGCAAGAAGGCGAATGTGACGCAAGCAGTCCACATCAACCGGACCAAGTAACAAGCCGGTCCACGCCCAGCGGGCCCGGAAAGCGGAGCGGCTGGGAATGGGTCATCTAGCCGCACGGATGGCAGCTTTGGCTTGAGCCCGAGGGTCCTTGCGGGTTATCACGCCCATTGGTAGTTTCCGCCTACAACTCAACGCAGTTTCCGATAGGGGTCACAACAATGGTCAGCAGCGCTCGCACATTTGGCAACATGAAGGCACTGCTCTTCACGACCGTTGCACTGGTCCTCAGCGCCACAGCCTTCACGAGCCCTGCGCTCGCTAACTATGGGGATAAGGTCAGCGACGGGTTCGTTTACACCGACAACGGCAGTGAAGTCACCATCACTAGCTGCGAGAACCAGAATTACTGCGGCACTTCGATTGTGATCCCATCGATGATTGACTCGATGCCCGTAACCGCCTTGGCACAGTACGCATTCGCATACAACAACAGTGATATCGCCGACGTATCTCTGCCCAACACACTCACCACCATCGGGAGAGATGCATTCGCCGAGGACCATTGGATCGGAAGCATCGACATTCCCGACAGCGTCACGTCGATGGGGGACAGCGCCTTCTTTAACTGCCGCGGACTCACAAGCATCACGATTGGCACAGGGCTGACCGAGATTCCCATGTTCGCATTCAGTGGCGCCTCGTCGCTTGAAAACCTGAGCCTTCCAAACACACTCACCACTGTCGGTGAGGGCGCCTTCCGCAACGCTGGCCTCGTGCATCTGACCATCCCTGCCAGTGTGACCTCCATCGGAGACCAGGCCTTCGGTTCTGAGCGCTATCTACAAACTGTCATCTTCAAGGGCAACGCCCCAACTTCCATCTCGGTCGGCGCTTTCAATGGCTCGAGCTACGCCACTCTGTACCGCAGTCCCACGCTGACTGGTTACGGTAATGACGGCGGCCGCTTTCCCGCTGAGGACCAATGGGACACGCGGGGCTTGCTGGTGGCATCCGATGTCAGCTACTACCTCATCGGTGACAACGCAGTCTTCACAGGCTGCGCACCAACCGCTTGCTCGGGGGACGTCACTATTCCAGCCTCAATCAACGGGCATCCCGTCACAGGCATTAGCAACGGAGCTTTCCAGGACGCCACCGGCCTGACCAGCGTCACCATCCCAAACACGGTCACAACGATCGGTGGCAGTGCTTTCCAAGGTGCCACAGCCTTGGCCAGCATCATCATCCCAAACACGGTCACAACGATCGATGCCAGTGCATTCCAAGGTGCCACAGCCCTGACCACTGTGACTTTCGCTCCAGGGAGCACGCTCAGGTACATCGGTGACTTCGCATTCTGGGGGGACACGAACCTGACAGGATTCACCATCCCCAACACTGTCACTGACATTGGGAACTACGCATTCACCTCGAACACGAGCATGACTAGCATCACAATCCCCAGCAGCGTCGCCTCACTCGGGGTGTGTGATTTCTTGGGTAACACGGCCTTGGAGAGCGTTACATTCGCACCAGGCAGCACCCTGACCCACATCCCAACCGCGACCTTCTCCAGTGACAACAAACTCGCGAGTGTCAGCCTGCCAGCCAGTCTGGTGACCATTGGCGAAGACGCCTTCTACGGAACAACCTCACTCGTCAACATCACGATTCCTAGCAATGTCACAACTCTTGGGCCCTATTCATTCCAGAACTCAACCGGCCTGAAGAACGTCACATTCTCCGGTGTCAGCAAGCTCACTACGGTCGGTACGGCTGCCTTCATGGCCAGCGGGTTGGAGCACATCACGCTTCCCAAGAGCGTCACCACGATTGGGAACCAAGCCTTCGTCGATTCAGCGTCTCTGGCGACAGTTGTCTTCAGCGGTAATGCACCCTCGGTTGGACTGAACGCCTTCAGTGGCGTCGCCAGCGGTGCCAAGGCCCAGCGGCTCCTCACGCTGACGGGTTACGGCGATAACGGATCCAGCTTCAACGGCCTTGTCGTCACTGATGGACTTGGATGGGCTTGGCCACTGACGCCCGCCGCGGCAGTGGTAACGGTCACCAAGACTGGGATCACCCTCAAAACCAGCGTCGAAACCGCTGGCGCCGGCGTGCTTTCCCAAGTGGCAACCACCAAGGTTGGGCACCTGCTGGCCACATGGTGCAAGACATCACGTTCAGCTCTGCGTCCAGGTACTTACACCCTGACCTGCAAGCTCTCCAGCCACGCACGAACAACACTGCGTAAGGCAGCGATGAACATCACGCTGAACACAACACTGGCGCTCACCCGGGGCAAGAAGGCCACCGTGTCGCAAGCAGTCCACATCAACCGGACCAAGTAACAAGTCGGTCCAAGCCAAACCAACGCAGTTTGGGACAGGGGTCACAACAATGGTCAGCAGCGCTCGCACATTTGGCAACACGAAGGCACTGCTCTTCACGGCCATGGCGCTGCTGGCTTCCACAGGCGTGCTGGCAACGCCCGCGGGGGCTAGCGACCTCACCAGCGGGGACTTCAGATACACAGACAACGGAAGAGACATCACAATCACCGGCTGTTCGGCAGCTACTTGCCCTGCCACCCTTGTCATCCCCGCCACAATCAACAGCAAGCCCGTGACCGCAATTGGCGCAAGCGCCTTCATCGGAAACAGCGATGTCACGACCCTTACCTTCGCTCCGAGTAGCAACGTGACAACCATTGGGGACCAAGCCTTCTACTGGGCGAGCAATCTGGCGAACGTCACTCTTCCCGACAGCGTCACCACTATCGTCCACGCAGCCTTCTTTCACACAGCAATCGACCACATCTCCATCCCTGCCAACGTCACGGCAATTGGGGACTCTGCCTTCACCTCAGATCTAAATCTGGTGTCTGTCAGGTTCGGAACGGGCAGTCAGCTGGTCAGCATCGGCCCCAGTGCGTTCGCTGGGAACCCGGCACTACAGCGCATCACAATTCCGAGCCTGGTGAGTGACATTGGTGAGGAAGCCTTCGACAGCGATCTGTCCTTGCAGTCCGTCGTCTTCAAGGGAAACGCGCCGAACGTCCACAGGAACGCCTTCAACGGAATTCACTCCGGCGCCATCGCCTACCGTGCTGCGGGCCTGACGGGCTTCGGCTCAGCCGGAGATCCCTACGGTCCGCTTACCCTCGCAGACGACGTCGGCTTCACATACACGGACGACGGTGCCGCCGTCACCATCACCGGCTGTTCTGCTGACCCTTGCCCCTCGGCGGTGGTCATCCCCGCCACGATCGGCGGCCATCCAGTGACGGCTGTCGGGGCCTCAGCATTTGAAGGTAACACCAGCCTCGCGAGCGTTACGTTTGCTCCTGGCAATGCCCTCGGAACGATCGGCGCTTCCGCGTTCAAGAGTGATACCAACCTCGGCACGATCACTCTTCCAAGCACGGTGACGTCCCTTGGTGCCTACTCCTTTGACGGTGATACAAGCCTTGCGAGAATCACTATCCCTGCGGGTGTGACCTTGGTCAGCGAGGGTGCATTCATGTACAACACTGGCCTTCTGAGCGTCACATTTGCTCCGGGCAGCCTCGTCACGAGCATTGGCAACTCTGCGTTCCAGGAGACTGTGGCCCTCAGAAGCATCAGCATTCCTGACGCGGTTACAGACATTGGCAACAATGCGTTTGCGGGTTCTGGCCTGACAAGTCTAAGCCTGCCAAGCAGCCTTCAGACCATTGGTAACAACACCTTTCAAGCTGCTGGGAGGTTGACCAAAATCACTATCCCTGCTGGGGTGACAAGCCTTGGTGCTTGGGCCTTCTGGGGCGCGAGCAGCCTTAGCAAAGTGACCTTTCTGGGGAACGCGCCCACGGTTGGGGACGAAGCGTTCGTAGGGACCGCGACAGGCGCGAAGGCTTACCGAACGCTCAGCCTGACCGGGTTTGGCAACGCGGGGAGTGTTTGGAATGGTCTGATCGTCACTGATCCGCCCAACA
>JBAXCW010000020.1:0-10518 GCA_037141275.1 Actinomycetes bacterium | reverse complement strand
CCCTCAGATCACCCACGGTGGCCGTGCGCCCGTTGATCAGGGCCCTACTCCGACCGTCAGGCCAAAGCCGGCGCGCCAAGACAAGCTCCTCGCTTCCCTCTGGCAATAGGTCTGCGAGCTCATCGCTCAACCCAGGTGGGAGTGAAAACGCTCCCTCAACTAATGCTTCCTTAGCGCCGGGCCGAACCAGACCGCTTCTTGACCGCTCTCCCAGCAACAGACCAAGTGCCGTGGCCAACAGCGTTTTGCCTGCGCCAGTCTCACCCGTGAGGACATTCAGACCTGGTCCAAGCCGCATCTCGGCGGCCTCGATCAGCAACAGATTCTCAATCTTGAGGTCAGTAAGCACATACCCGGTCTACCAGCGGAGGGGGACGGAGCGCGTCCCCCGGCACACTCAGGAGGCTAAACGTCCGAACTTCTGTCGCAAACGGTGGTAGAAGCTTGAGCCTGGAACTTGGGCCAGTCTGCCCGCCGCCTGCATGTAACTGATCTCCAGCTGACCGCCGGGGGGAAGCTCACCGATCGGCCTACCGTCAACAGCAACATCGACAGGCTCATTGCTCGAGCGATTGACCAGGGTCACATTGTCATCCGGAGCAACAATCAGTGCGCGGGCCGTAAGCGAGTGTGGAGCGATAAATGAAACGACATATCCGCTCACACCCCATGCCACAACAGGGCCACCATTGGCGAGGTTGTAACCAGTTGAGCCAGCCGGGGTTGAAAGCACCATCCCGTCGCAACGAACTCGCCCAACCTCCTCACCCCCAACCAAATACGCAATGTCGGCAACCCGCAGACCAGGCCGGCGCTGCAAGGCAAGATCATTGAACGCCGGCATCGGACCAGACATGCTCGAGGTCAGAGCCGGAAGGTCAAGAATGTCAAAGTCTCCCTCGAGTGCGCGAATCACTGACTCGTCGAACCCATCATCAGGATCTGTCGCTGCGAGGAACCCAACCTCGCCGAAGTTGATTCCATACGCGGGAGCAGGCGCTGCCCAGGCTGTAGAAGCTCTCAGCCCCCTGAGGATGGTTCCGTCGCCTCCGAGGCATAGCCAAACATCGGGACCGGTCTCCGAGGATGGTTGGGCCAGAAGCGCCGGTTCCAATCCGTGACGGGCAATCTCGTCATCCGATGCCCAGACTCCAACACCGGTTGCCTTGGCAAGCTCGAACACCTTGCTGACCGCGTCGCTAGTGACCGCTGGGTCGTTGTGAGTCACAAGAGCACAGACGCGACTCATGGCTCAGCCCTCATCAGCATCTCCTCAAGCGAGGACTCTGAAACAACCTCGCTGCCCCGGCGCAGGTGCACAAAGCTTTCAAGGTTGCCCTTAGGTCCCGGGAGTCCCGAGGAGACGAAAGCTTGCGGCACAAAGCCAAATCGAGGGGCCGCAATCCCTACCTGCCGAAGGGCGTCCCTTCGATCATCAGCCTCCCGAACGACGCCACCCTTACCCACGCGCTCCTTCCCAACCTCAAACTGAGGCTTGATGAGAGCAACGATCTCGGCGTCCTCAGCACAGCAAAGACCGATGGCACCCAAGACCTTCTCCAATGCGATGAACGACACATCACAGACCACAAAGTCAGACACCCAGGGCAGCTGAGCTGGCTCGAGGTGGCGCGCGTTGACACGCTCCATCACATGTACGCGCTCGTCCTGACGCAACTTCCATGCCAGTTCGCCATAGGCAACGTCCAGAGCAATCACCCGGCGAGCCCCACGCTGGAGGAGGCAGTCTGTGAAGCCTCCGGTAGAGGCGCCGACATCTAGCGCTGAGACGCCCTCAACATCGAGCCCAAGCTGGTCAAGCGCGTTGGTCATCTTGATTCCCCCGCGGGACACAAACGCGATTCCTCCCTCAACGGAAACCTCAACATCGTCAGCAACCAGCTGACCTGGTTTGCGCGCACGCTCTCGATCCTTCCCCAACAGAACCTCGCCCGCAATCACAGAGGCAGAGGCCTTGGCACGGGAGTCGAAGAGACCACGCGCTGTGAGCACGACGTCAAGCCGCTGCTTAGAGGAGCTCTTAACCCCCATCGTGCTCGTGGTATCCATCTGTCGAATGATGGCACCTCGCTTCACCTCTTGGGAAAATGAGGATCAAATCCGCGAGATTAACCAGCCGTGGCCTATGTGCGACAACTCACATCGAAGAACACGCCCCTCTGTCACGATCAAGCCTGCGCAGGGCACCCGCCCCATAAGGCCCGCCCTGCGCCAGATACGAGCAGCAAAACATATGTATCTCTCCTCCCCGGAAGGGCCTCCCTTAAAAGAGGCCCTTCCTCTTGGAGAGGAAGGGTCAGCTGCCGGCTAGAGAGCCACGGGCATCCGACACCGCGGCCTCAACACGTTCAGCGATGCGCTCAGGCGTATAGCCAACCTCCTGATGCAAGAGGGCAGGAGCGCCATGCGTGACAAAGCGGTCTGGAAGACCAACCCGGAGCACACGCGCCACTACGCCAGCGTCATTGAGCGTCTCCAGTACTGCGCCACCAAAGCCTCCTTGAAGGACTCCCTCTTCAACAGTCACGACAAGGTCGTGTTCCGCAGCTATCTGTGCCATAAGGCCAGCATCGATTGGCTTGGCGAACCGAGCGTCAACAACAGTCGGGTTAAGCCCGCCTTCGCGGAGGATCTCCGCGGCCGCAAGTGACTTCTCGACGCCACTGCCATAGCCGACGAACGCAACCCGCTCTCCCTGGATGAGAATCTCGCCTGTACCGATCTCAATGCGCTCGGGCTGAGCTGGAATTGTCACGCCGGCGGCCGCACCGCGTGGGTAACGAATCCCAACGGGTCCACCATCGTGGTTAATCGCGGTGTGGAGCATGTTTAAGAGCATCGCCTCATCACGGGGCGCCATGAGCGTGATGTTGGGAAGGGCGCGTAGGTACGCGATGTCGAAGACACCGTGATGCGTGGGGCCATCGTCGCCAACAAGTCCAGCGCGATCCATCGCGATGACAACGGGTAGCGACTGAAGGCAGAGGTCATGGACAATCTGGTCAAAGCCGCGCTGCAGGAAAGTCGAGTAGATGGCAACCACCGGCCGAGTGCCCTCGAGTGACAGACCCGCGGCGAACAGAAGAGCCTGTTGCTCAGCAATACCAACATCGAAGTACCTCTCGGGCATTTCCTCCTGAAGAATGTTGAGCCCTGTACCCGAGTTCATCGCGGCCGTAACTCCGACCACGCGTGGGTCGCGCCTGCACTCATTCACCATCGCGTGCCCAAACACCTCAGTCCAGGTGGGCACCGGTGTCGTTGCGGGGCCTGTTGGGGCTTTCTTGGCAGCAGGCGCGCGGTCAACGATCGAATTGGGCTTGGCCGCATGCCACTGCTCCATTCCCTCCAGGCCACCATCCTCAGCTGGAGCAAAGCCCTTGCCCTTGACTGTTGCGCAGTGGACGACCACGGGCCTGTCCGCGTCAAGCGCCTCCTTCAAAGCGGCTCGCAGGCTGTGGACGTCGTGTCCATCAACCACACCCACATAGGCCCAATCAAGTTCTTCCCACCAAAGCCCTGGGGCAGCAAACGCCTTGATTGACTCCTTCAGGTGCGGACCGAGCCGCTCAAAGGTGGCGCCAATGCCTGCTGGGAGCTTGGACAGCCCGCCTTCTATTCCCTCACGGGCGTGCCATAGTTTTGGATTCAGGCGGATGCGGTTGAAATAGCGCGACATCGCACCAACATTCGGCGAAATCGACATGCCGTTGTCATTGAGGACAACCACCAGAGGGGTGCCGAGCCCACCAGCTTGGTGGATCGCCTCGAACGCAACGCCACCGGTCATTGCTCCGTCACCAATAACCGCGACTACTCGCCCATCAGCAACTGGAAGCCCTTCAACTTGAGCACGCTTCATGCCCTCCTTCATCCCCACGCCGTAGCCAATCGAAGTGGATGCATGCCCTGCGCCCATGGCATCGTGCTCCGACTCTTCAATTGAGCAGAACGGGCTCAAGCCCCCATAGGAGCGGATGGTTGAAAGCTGGTCACGCCGACCAGTGAGGATCTTGTGCGGATATGCCTGATGTCCAACGTCCCAAAGAACTTTGTCTCTTGGACTATCGAGCAACGAATGAATCGCCACCGCGATCTCACAGGTACCGAGGTTGGCTCCAAAGTGTCCGCCAATCTCCCCCACCGTGTCGATGATGTGCTCGCGCACCTCCTGAGCCACCTGCTGGAGCTGGGAGTCGTCGAGACCGTGAAGGTCGCGGGGTCCGTTTACGGAATCGAGAAGTCGCTTGGGGTCAGTCATGAAGTCCTTGTCAATACATGATCCGCGATGGCGCGCAGCTCCGTCGCCTCGTCACCCATCTGCTCTATCGCAGTGAGCGCAAGCCCGTGATGTAAATGGGCCATCTGCATCGCGCCGTCGAGGCCAATCTCGGACACGAAGGTCCTCTTGTGCTCGTCTGCCCCGGGCTGCTTTCCAAGGCTTTCATCAGTACCCGTTACATCAAGAATGTCGTCAACTATCTGAAAAAGTAGCCCAAGCTCACGGGCATATGAGCTGATCGAGTCAGCCGCACTCTGGGGCGCCTCAAGCAGGGCAGTAACGCAATCCGCGCTGGCGCTGATCAGCTTCCCCGTCTTTAGCCCGTGGAGAACCTCCAGCCCCCTGATGCCGTCACCAGCGGTTGCCTCGACATCAATGAACTGCCCACCAACCATGCCATCCACTCCAGTTGACCTCGCAAGGATGCTGGCCGCCGCTACAAGCGCCCTCGGCTCATGGCCAGGAGCCCCTAGGAGGAGCGCGAATGCCTCTGCGTAGAGACAGTCCCCAGCTAGGATGGCAACCGCCTCGCCACTCTCCTTATGAAGCGTCTTCTTGCCTCTGCGAAGATCGTCGTCGTCCATGGCGGGTAGGTCATCGTGAATCAGCGAGTAGGTGTGGATCATCTCTAATGCAGCTGCTAGCGGAAGGACCCGTTCAGCATCGTGACCGAGTGATCTGGCTGTCGCCATGGCCAGAACTGGGCGAATCCGCTTACCACCGGCAAGCAACGAGTACCGCATCGCTTCGACCAAACCCGGTACCGCCTCAGTCCCAGGGAACAGCAGAGTGTCTAGGTAGCCGTCAACCAGCTCCTTCAACTCGTCCGGATACCCCGCGGGCGCTGCGGCGCCCCCTTCGCTCATTAGGAGCGAGCGCCGCCGAAGATCCGCAGGAGGCTGAGGAAGATGTTGACAAAGTTCAGATAGAGCGAAAGCGCTCCAAAGATTGCCAACTTACGTCCGGTTTCCTCATCGGTTGCTCCTGCGGCGAATGACTTGATCATCTGCATATCCCAAGCGGTAAGACCCGCGAAGATGATCACCCCGCCAAAGCCAAGAACAAGATTGAACGTGCTTCCACCAGTGAACATGAAAACAACCGAAGCGACGATCAAGCCAATCAACGCTCCGAAGAGGATCGGGCCGAGACCGGTTAGATCCCGCTCGGTGGTGTAGCCCCAAGCGGCCATTCCTCCAAAGACGCCTGCTGCCCCGGCAAATGCCATCGCGACAGAGCCTGTGGTGTAGGCAGTGACGATGACTGAGAACACAACCCCAGTTACGCCCGCGTAAAGAATGAAGAGGAAACTCGCCGTTGCCGCACTGATTTTGTTGATCCCGAATGAGAGAGCGAGGACAAGGCCTATTTGGACAAACATCGCGCCGAAGATCCACGCAGGCTTCGCAGTCAGATCCTTCATCAGTTGGTCGTTGCTTCCAAACCAGGCGGCAATGGCAGCTGTCAACCCGACGCGGAGCAGCATCCATGAGAACACCGTCCGCATGAAGACCCGCTCTACGGCTGGATCAAGGGCAACCGCTGGAACTGCGTTTCTTGTGCGTGAGAAGCTCATGGTTGGAAGCTTAGAAGATTAGGCAGCGTCAGTTGGAACTTTGTGGGCCACGGTCAACCGGGAGCTGCGACTGTCCTGGGGCCGCAGGAACTGGGCGGGCTGCGCGGGCGAATCCGTCAACGATCGCTGCAGCCTCGCTGGCAAGCCGAGCAAGTTCAGTGGCTGCATCCGCAGCAGCATCCTGGTCGAGGTCTCCAGCACTCAGACGGCGCGCCTCCTCCTCGATCCGCTTTACAAGTCGATCCAGATCCTCGCTCATTTAGCCCTCTCCTCGTCGATGACAGCACCAAGTATGCCGTTGACAAAACCCGGAGCCTCTGAACCGCAAAAGCCCTTCGCTGTTTCGACAGCCTCGTTGATTGCGCCCTCAGGAGGAATCGGCGTGCCGTGGACCACCGCAGTTGGATCAGTGATCTCAAGAATCGCCACCCGCAGAATGGCACGCTCAAGTGGTGCGATGCGCTCTACCGCCCATCCGTTGGCATGCTGGTCAATTATTTGGTCAAGCGCCTCAGTGCGTACTTGGGTCGCCTGGGCGAGCGCAAGCGTCCAAGGGGTTGCATCCTCATCAAGAAGATCCTCGACGGGACTACCGGTTACGTCGTGCTGGTAAACGGCGAACACCGCAGCGCGCCGCTGGTCGCGCCTACGCACGTGAGAGGTACTCGCCGCTGCGGGTGTCGACGCGGACTTTGTCCCCAATGTCGACGAAGAGCGGCACCATTACGCGCGCCCCTGTCTCAAGAAGAGCGGGCTTCGTGCCGCCTCCTGAAGCGGTGTCCCCTTTGACGCCAGGCTCAGTCTCAGCAACCGTCAGATCAACCGCAGTAGGGAGCTGAATGTCGCTCGGCTTCTCGTCGATGGAGAGAACCTCAACCTCGTCATTCTCCATCATCCACTGCAACCGCTCCGTGAGTAGTCCCTCCGCAATGCCCATCTGCTCGAAAGTCTCAACGTCCATGAAGTGCGCGTCGGTCCCATCGCGGTAGAGGTACTGCATCTTCCTGATCTCGGACCGGACAGACCTGAACTTCTCCCCCGCCCTGAATGTCTTGTCAATCACAGCGCCATCATTGACGCGCTTGAGCTTGGTGCGCACGAAGGCCGCGCCCTTACCCGGCTTGACATGCTGAAAGTCCATGATCTTGAAGATCACCCCGTCAACCTCGATGTGGTTGCCGTTCTTGAACTGGTTAGTGGAGATCATTGTTGTCAGAGACTAGCCGGGCTTAGCTAACTTCGATCAGACCAAGGGGAAGATGGGTCATCGCATTGGCGCCATCAGCCGTCACAACAAGCAGGTCCTCAATCCGAATGCCGAGCTCACCAGCAAGGTAGATGCCCGGCTCGACGGTCACAACCATGCCTTCCTCAAGCGCCACATCCCCCGTCTTACCCAGTGTTGGCGCCTCGTGAATCTCTAGCCCAACGCCATGACCCACGCCGTGTCCGAAGTGCTCACCGAAGCCCGCGTCGTCAATCAAGGCCCGAGAGACGGCGTCGATCTCCCGTCCTGTAGGGCCTGGACGCAACGCAGCGACACCAGCCTGCTGCGCGGAAAGCACTATCTCGTAGACCTCCTTCGCGTGGTCTGAAACCGCCCCGACAGCAACAGTTCTAGTGCAGTCAGAGCAGTAGCCGTCAACGACCACTCCCCAGTCGATCACCACCAACTGCCCTGAAGACACGGCCTCGTGCTTTGGCTGCGCGTGCGGAAGAGCCCCGTGGGCACCAGCGGCAACAATTGATGGGAACGACATTGCTTCAGCGCCAAGACCACGGGCCGTTCGCTCAAGCTCGGCAGCGATCTCAACTTCAGTGCGCCCGAGCAGACCGGTCTCCAGAACAGCTGTCAGAGCCTTGTCCCCAAGCGCAGCAGCCGCCTGAATGACTCGTAGCTCTGACGCATCCTTGACAGCGCGCAGAGCCGACGAAACACTCTTCTGCGCCAGCAACTCAACTGCAGCAGGGAGCACATCCTCTAACTGATCCCTGGAATCAACGCTCAGATCTTCAGCGTCAAAGCCCAGCTGCGTAACCGACTTAGCTACAGCGGTCGCCGCGATCTCTTTGCGGACCGGACCATCCGCAATGACGGTCTCAAACTCTGCGCCGACCTGCTCATCCGCCTGCTCCACGTACCTAAAGTCGGTCACGAACGCCGCCCAGTCCTGCCCAATTAGAGCCGCCCCGCTGCTTCCTGTGAACCCCGTCAGCCAACGCACATTGGGTCCTCCAGCGAGCAGAAGAGAATCAAGCTGGCGGTCATTCATAAAGGCGCGCACGCGCCCCAGACGGAATTCCGAGTCGGTCACTTCAACTTCGCCGCAAGAACTTTGAGAGCCGATTGATAGCCCTCCGCTCCTTGTCCGGAAACAACATCAGTGACCAGCCCTTCAAGAACACTCACCTGGCGCCAAGGTTCCCTTGCCGAGACGTCCGAAAGGTGAACCTCTACGGCGGGAACAGCTGCGATCTCCAATGCATCTCTGATGGCCCATGAGTAGTGCGTCCAAGCACCGGGGTTGAGTATCACCGCGTCCGCCATTCCCTCAAGGCGGTGCAGATGTTCTACGAAGGCACCCTCGCTGTTAGTTCTGAAGAAACGCACGTTGAGCCCCAGTTCGTGTGCCCAGGACTCAGTCTTCTGCTCGAGTTGGTCAAGGGTCAGCGCTCCGTAGTGCGCCTCAGGCCGTCGCCCAAGCTGGTCGAGATTAACCCCGTGCATCACCTCAATTCGATTATGCGAGCTCAAGAGCAGACCTCCTCAACGGCGGCCCTAACCGCAGCCTCAGGAACAACATGTCCGTGCGTAACCATGCCAGGAGCTTCGCAGAGCACGAACGGGACAGTTCCATCACCTCTCCGCTTCTTGTCCGACCGCAGAGCCTCCATGACGGATTGACAATCGACTCCTGGCGCAGCGAGGGGTAGCGAAGCGAGTTCAAGGAGGTGTCCAACTTGCTCGCGAAGCCCCGCGTGTCCGGAAAGCCTGAGGGCCGCCATCAGCCCGATCGAGACAGCCTCACCGTGCCGGAACTGGCGGTATTCAGTCGCGGTCTCAATGGCGTGACCAATTGTGTGGCCGAAGTTAAGTACTTGCCGCCTCCCACCATCGCGTTCATCCTCACGCACGACCGCCAACTTTGTCCTTGCACAGGCCAGCACCAAGGCATCATCAACCTCCCCACCTGATGACACGTGGTCCCAGAGAAGGCCGCCGGCGATCAGCCCAGTCTTGATCACTTCGGCCATGCCCGCAGCCCGCTCGGCCGCAGGGAGAGTCTCAAGGAGGTCCACATCAGCCACCACAGCCGCTGGCTGGTGATAGGCGCCCACATAGTTCTTGGCAGAAGGAAGATCTACACCAGTCTTACCGCCATAAGCAGAGTCCACTTGGGCAACAAGCGTTGTCGGCATCTGAACAATTGGGATTCCACGCTGGAAACTAGCTGCGACGAACCCGGCTACGTCCCCGACAACCCCACCACCAAGCGCGATGATTCCATCGTCGCGTGTAACCCCGGCAGTCGCCAGCTCGGTCCAGAGCCGCTCGCAGGTCTCCAGAGTCTTGTGCTCCTCGCCAGGCTCAATCACATGTCTACTCATAACCGAATCCAAGAGATCTCCATGGAGACCGGCAACGTTTCCATCGCTAATCACAGCCCATCGCCGCGCGCCCGGCAGCGGAACACGCCCGGCAATCCCTGATCCAATCCAGACCGGATAATTGGCAGAGTCAGCCTCAGCCCAGAGCAGCTTCGGGCCCCGTCCCAAGGCGGCAAGCCGGTGGATATCCGGCATTGCCGACGCAAGCGTGTCTCGCCTCAGGGCGGGAAGGACCACGTCAGCCGCCGCGAGGTAAGCAGCCTCCCGCTTTTCAAAGAGTGAGTCGAAACCATCTCGGTCGGCCGCAAGTGGCCTCTTTGACCGGCTTACCCGTTTCCACAGAGTGTCAACGTCAGCATCCAGAAAGACAACCGTGTGGTGCTTTAGCGCCGCCCGAACTCTCTCTGAAGTGAGCGCTCCGCCACCTAGTGAGATGAGGCCACTACCAGCCCCAGCCGCCGCTTGGTCGAGGCCCTTGAGCGTAATCCGCTCCTCTGACTCGCGAAAGGCCGGCTCGCCATCGCGACGGAAGATCGTCTCTACCGATGCGCCGAGTTCAGCCTCGATCAGGACATCAGTGTCCAAGGCATCCGGGGTGATAGACCGGGCGGCAGCGCTCTTACCGGACCCCATGAAGCCGACGAGCACGAGGGCCCTACCGGCAACGCCTTTCACGGCTGCTGCTTCCAGCCAATCCGCTCGCGGTAAGCGGCAACAGCAGCGGTGAGGTCATCAATGCTGTCCCCTCCGAACTTGTCTGAGTAGGCCTCGGCCAAAACGAAGGCAACCATCGCCTCAGCTACCACTCCAGCCGCGGGAACCGTGCAGGAGTCGGTCCTCTCCCTAAGTGCTGCCGCTGGCTCAAGCGTTGAGATATCAACTGACCTGAGTGGCTTCGTGAGGGTAGGAAGGGGCTTCATTGCCGCCCGTACAACCAATGCCTCGCCGTTTGTCATGCCGCCCTCAAGGCCTCCAGCGCGGTTAGTTTCGCGGAACCAACCACGTTCCTCAGAGTGGAAAATCTCGTCAT
>JBAXCW010000019.1:0-10551 GCA_037141275.1 Actinomycetes bacterium | reverse complement strand
GAGGTTGAGGAGGCCCTGCGCGAGAGGCTGCTCAAGGTCGGGGCGGAGCGTTCTGGTGATTCAACTACCGAGGGACAAGGAACGCTTGAGAACACCGAGGACGACAGGGAGCTTGCTGTGGTCCCGCCAGCTGAGAGTGACGACGAGCTAGGTGAGGGGAATGAAGACGAACAGGCTGAAGCGGACGGCGACGAGACTCAGTCTGAGAGCGAGTCGGACCCTGAGTCGATTGAGCCGGACGCTTCGGATGAGGATTCGCCGGAAGTCGATTCGGAGATTGATCCGGACATTGACTTGCCCGCAGCCAACTGACCACACGCTGCTGCGATGTCTTGGCCGCGAGTGAGGCGAACGGTGGCCGTGACGCCCTTGCCGTTGAGGATGGCGCTGAAGTTCTCGATCGTTTCCTTGTCCGACCCGTCGTAGCTGCCAGTCGGGTTGTAGGGGATCAGGTTGACCTTGTAGGTCTTCGAGTTGAGTAGCTCAGCTAGCTCGATCGCCAACTCCGGCGAGTCGTTGACGCCCTTCAGCATCACGTACTCAATGAACACCTTGCGGCGGTGCTTTGCCGCGTACTCGTCGCAGGCGTCCATCACCTCAGCGATTGGATGCTTGTCATTGATGGGCATGATCTTCGAGCGAAGAGCGTCGTTGGGAGCGTGGAGGGAGAGCGCCAAGCGGATCTGTCCACCCTCCTGAGTGAGGCGACGGATACCAGGGACCCAGCCCACTGTGCTGATTGCCGTATGGCGGGTTGATATCCCAAGGTCGGGCAGCCGCTCACATGCTTCTAGGACGTTGTCAAGATTCATCATCGGCTCGCCCATGCCCATGAATACGCAATGGTCGATGTCCTCTATCCGGCGCAGGTGAAGCGCCTGGTCCAAGATCTCGTCCGTGGTCAGGTTCCGCCCGAACTTCATGGTTCCAGTGGCGCAGAAGGTGCAAGTCAGAGGGCACCCGGACTGGGATGAAACGCAGATAGAGCGACGGCCATCGCCGTAACGCATCAGCACTGCCTCGACGGGCCGACCGTCCTCAGTGTTGAACAGCACCTTGACCGTTCCGTCCTTGGACTTGGCCTCGTCAGTGGCGTGGAGAGTGCTCAAGGGAACGGCCTTGCTGAGACTCTGACGCAGCTCTTTGGAGAGGTTTGTCATCTCGTCCCAACTGCTTGCACCACCAGCCAGCCAAGCCCAGATTTGGTCTGCGCGGTAAGCGGGTTCATTCTGGGCATCAAGCGCCGAGCTGAGGAGTTTGCGGTCCATACGCCTATCGTTGCACCCTATGCGCCTCGGCAAGTACCTCGCACACGCAGGCATCGCATCCCGACGGGGGTCGGAGGATGTGATTCGTGACGGCCGCGTCAGCGTCAACGGAGAGATAGTTCTCGATCCAGCACGAGGTGTTAGCGGCGAGGAGGACATCCGCGTTGACGGCAGCAAGCTCAAGGGCGCAGAGTCAAGGGTTGTCTATGTCCTCAACAAGCCCGTCGGGATTGTTTCCACAGCTTCGGACCCACAGGGTCGACGAACTGTTGTGGACCTTGTACCCGACACGGGCCGGCTGTATCCCGTTGGCAGGTTGGACTCAGACAGCAGCGGACTTCTTCTTCTCACAAACGACGGTGAGCTTGCCAACATCCTGACTCATCCCCGTTACGGCGTTCCCAAGACCTACCGCGCCAAGGTTGGTGGCCCGGCGCTTGGTGCCAACGCACTGCGGACGCTGAGCGAGGGAGTGGAGCTCAACGACGGCATCACCCTGCCAGCACACGTCAGCAAGCTGGGGGCGGGGCTGATCGAGATTCAGATCCGCGAGGGACGCAATCACCAAGTGCGGCGAATGTGCGAGGCAGTCGGACATCCGGTGCTTCAACTTGAACGAATTGCAATTGGACCCCTGCAGCTTGGCCGCTTGAAGTCCGGCGGGCACCGCCGACTCCATGCAGGCGAAGTTCAGGAACTTCGCGATTCGGCTCGTCAGGACTAGCATTCGTCCCGTGAGCGTCAAGGCACTAAGAGGAGCAACACAGGTTGCCGCGAACGATGCGGACTCAATCCGCACGGGCACAGTAGAGCTTGTCGTCGAGCTGCTCTCGCGTAATGGGCTGACCTCCGAGGACTTGATCTCCTGCATTTTCACCGTGACCCCTGACTTGAACGCGGAGTTTCCTGCGACAGCTGCGCGGGAGGCTGGCCTAGACCAGGTTCCATTGCTGTGTGCGTCTGAGATTCCTGTTCCCGGGGCTATGGAGCGCGTTGTAAGAGTCCTTGTGCACTGCGAGTTGGCGGAAGGCCGGGTCGCGGAGCATGTCTATCTCTCTGGTGCCCAAGCTCTTCGCCCAGATCTGAACAGCGCTCAGTAGGAAGTCGTGGGACTCGACTTCGCTGACCGAATTGGCCGTATTCCGGTTTATCCGGCTGCTGACGGCTACGCCCTGAGTGAATCAGTCGCGTTGTTGGCAAGCAATGAGGCGCCTTTTGCTCCGCTGCCCGAGGTAGTCGCAGCCGCAGCTGAGGCTGCCCGCACCGCCCACCGGTATCCGGATCCAGGCGCCAGCCGGCTTCGCGCTGCGCTCGCACAACGAACTGGCGTGCCCGTCGATCAGATCGCCACAGGCAACGGATCGTGTGACATTCTCCTCGCGCTCGGCGAGGCATTGCTTCAGCCAGGGCGCGAGCTTGTTTACGCGTGGCCAGCGTTTTCGATGTACCCCCAGCTGGGTGCCACTGCTGGCGCGATGGATGTGCAGGTCCCCCTTGATGCGGAGGACCGCCATGACCTCAAGGCGCTAGCCGCCGCGGTAACACCCCAGACTCGCCTGCTGTTGATCTGTAATCCCAACAACCCAACGTCCACTCTCGTTCCTCTCGAGGAGATCGAAGAACTTCTTCAGGCTGTTGGGGACTCAGTCTGTGTTGTTTTGGACGAGGCCTACCGGGAGTTCGTCACCTCTGAGGAGCCAGACGCCACCCTCGAACTGCTCTCCCGCTACCCAAACCTTGTGATCCTGCGGACCTTCTCAAAGGTCTACGGCCTGGCTGCGCTGCGGGTGGGCTACGGCCTCTGTGGTGATTCGAGCATTCGCACTGCTGTGGACCAAGTGCGGCAACCGTTCTTCTGCAACGCGTCAGCGCAAGCGGCCGCAATCGAAGCTTTGGCCCACGGAGATGAGGTTGACCGACGTGTAGCGCTGATGGTTGAAGAGCGCGAACGGTTGGCAGCGGGATTGGCAGCACTTGGCTGCCAAGTAGCCCAGTCCCAAGCAAACTTCCTCTGGGTCAAGCTGCCTGTTGGGGTTGATGAGAAGGAGATCGTGGGGGGTCTCAGCAACCGCGACATTCTTGTGAGGGCTGGGACAGCGCTCGGCGGAGTCGGACATCTGAGGGTCACGGTCGGTCTTCCAGAGCAGCACGAGCGGCTGCTTACGGCGCTCGCGGAGCTGCTCGCGCAGCGGTAGACCAGTTGCCTGCGTGTCTGCGTCCGCGCCGACCTGCTTGACTAGGGCGACCATGATGATCGTGATGACAGAGTCGGCCACCGATGAACAGGTGGCAGAGGTAGTTGGGCTGATTGAAGGCACCGGCGCACAGGTGCATGTCAGCAAGGGGGAGACCCTCACGGTGATCGGTGCCATCGGCGACCAAGAACACGACGGGCGCGTAGCGGGACTGGGCCTTGAACAGCTTGACTCCGTAGACCGTGTTGTGCCCATCGCCAAGCAGTACAAACTTTCGTCCCGCCAAATCAAGAACGGGCAGGACAGCATTCTCGACATCGCAGGCACCAAGATTGGCGGCAACAACTTCTCGCTGATCGCCGGTCCATGCACCGTTGAGTCCCGTGACCAGATGATGACTGCCGCAATCGCCTGCCGTGACGGCGGCGCATCAATGCTCCGCGGTGGGGCATACAAGCCACGCACATCCCCGTACAGCTTCCAAGGCTTGGGAGTTGAAGGACTGAAGCTGCTCGCAGAGGCTCGCGAGGAGACCGGTCTTCCGATCGTCACCGAGCTGATGGATGCCCGAGACATTGATGATGTGCTTGAAGTTGCCGATGTGATCCAGATTGGCGCTCGGAACATGCAGAACTACCCACTCCTGACGGAACTGGGCAAGGCAGGTCGTCCTGTGATCATCAAGCGTGGCTTCTCCGCGACCCTTGAAGAGCTGTTGATGGCTGCCGAATATGTCCTCAAGGAGGGCAACGAGTCGGTGATCCTCTGCGAGCGAGGAATCCGCACCTTCGAGACTGCTTACAGATTCACTCTTGACCTGATGGCCGTTCCAGTGCTCAAGGAGATGACACACCTGCCGGTGATCGTTGATCCGAGCCACGCTGCTGGACGCCGTGATCTGGTTGAACCACTTTCACTCGCCGCAGCCGCTGTTGGAGCGGACGGAATCATCGTTGAGGTCCACCCGGACCCGCAGAACGCAGTCTGCGACGGTCCTCAGCAGATCGAGGCCGTTGACTTCGCTGCGTACGCCGAGAAGGTTGCTGCAGCCGCAGCGCTTGCCGGCAGAGCGCTCGCAGCACGACCTCAGAAGGTCTGAGAGAGGGCACGGTCTTTCCCGTGCGACTTGCAATCATCGGAACCGGCCTGATCGGGACCTCGGTGGCGATGGCTGCTGCGCGGGTCGAGGGAGTTGAGCTTGTTGGTTGGGATATCGACCCAGCTGAGCTCAAGATTGCCTCGGAGAGGTCGGGTCTCGCAGAGGCCGATTCGCTTGGGTCTGCAGTCTCAGATGCTGATGCGGTCCTTGTCGCTGTTCCCGTCGGCGTCAGCCAGGAGGTTGTCAATGCGGTTTTGGAGCATGCCGGTCCTGACGCTCTGATCACCGATGCGGGCTCTACTAAACGGGCCGTGGTGGAGCAGACAGGAGATGTCCGTTTTGTTGGCGGTCACCCGCTGGCAGGGGGCGAAGTTGGTGGTGCTGCCAGTGCCCGAGCGGACTTATTCAAGGGCGCAACATGGTTTCTGACACCGGTTGACTCAACCGCAGGCGTCCAGCTTGAGAGAGCGTTCAGGTTGGTGAGCGACCTCGGGGCCAAGCCCCGTGCCGTCGCGCCAGATGTGCACGACAGGATCTTGGCCACCGTCTCACACCTTCCTCATGTCTTGGCCAACATTCTTGTTTCAGAGGCGTCTGGCACGGTCAGCGATGAGGATGAGTCTCTACCGGCGACTGGCCCCAGCTTCAGGGATGCCACACGCGTGGCAGGAGCTCCGAGTTCGATTTGGACTGACATCTACATCAGTAACGCTGAGGCACTGATTGAGCGGCTCGCTTCGGTTGAAGCGGAGCTGGCGAACGTCCGCGGGATGCTTGAACGGCGTGACGGCCCGGCTCTTACTGCTTGGAATGATGCGGCTGGTGCGCAGAAGTCGCGGCTTGCCGGCGGTGGCGGAATCGGTCGCTCTGTTCATCAGATCCGCGTCCAAGTGCCCAATCGGCCCGGTGTGCTGGCTGAAATCGCCTTGTCTCTGGGGCAGGCGGGGATTGATCTCGCCGATCTCCAACTGCATCCGGCTGACGACCGTGCCACGGGAACAATCGTCTTGGGGATCGAAGGCGGAGAGAATGTGGAGCGGGCCGAGACGCTGATATCAGGGCTGGGCCACAAGGTTTCCGAGGAGCAGTGACTTGAGCGGTCAGCGGTTTGAACCGGCCCAGGGCCCGCTGTCAGGACGGATTGAGACAGCGGCCGACAAGTCCATCTCTCACCGGGCGGCGATCTTCGCGGCATTGGCAACTGGCACATCAACGATTGACAACTACCTCCTGGGGGAGGACACACTCAGCACACTGCGCGTTCTTGCCCAGCTTGGGATTTCGGTCCAGCGAGAGGGATCAAGGGTTGTAATCGAGGGGGTCGGCCTGAGAGGCCCCATCGGATCGGACGCAATTCTTGATGTGGGCAATAGCGGCACGCTTCTGCGCCTTGTCTCGGGCTGGCTTGCCGGACAGGATGGTGGTTCATGGATTTTCGACGGCGATCAGTCCATTCGTTCCCGCCCAATGGCGCGCGTTTCGGATCCGTTGGAGGAGATGGGGGCCAGCTTCGAGCTCCAAGCTGGCGGCACCCCCCCGCTGACAGTCAGAGGCGCTTCGCTAGAGGCAATCTCATACGAGAGTCCTGTCGCAAGCGCCCAGGTTAAGAGCGCAGTACTGATCGCTGGACTGCTGGCATCCGGGCCGGTCTCGGTGTCAGAGCGCCCTGCGTCGCGCGATCACACCGAGCGCATGCTGGCCGAGCAAGGGGCAGCGCTAACGGTGACCAATGACGGCGACCGCCGTACGGTGACGGTCCAACCCTCTGATGGGTTGCGGGCGGTTGATCGATTGATTCCGGGTGATCCGTCCTCGGCAGCTTTCCCACTCGTGGCAGCCCTGCTGGTTCCCGGCTCTGAGGTGACCGTGGACAACATCAACCTCAACCCATCACGGACTGGGCTGTTCCGAATCCTTGAACGAATGGGCGCCCAGATCACTGGGCTTAACTCCGACTCTGGTGAGGGCGACTCTCTTGCGGCTGAGGTCCCGGGCGCAATCACAGTCAAGGCATCCGCACTGCGCGGAGTTGAGGTTGGGGCTTCCGAAATCCCAGCGGCTGTCGATGAGATCACGCTGGTAGCCCTGGCTGCCTGCTTCGCGACAGGGCAGACGATTGTTAGAGGGGCGGGGGAGCTGCGCGTCAAGGAGACCGACCGGATTGCCGGTGTTGTCGGACTGCTGAGCGCCTTAGGCGGTGCGATTGAAGCCACCGATGACGGGTTCGTTGTGGACGGCTCAGGTGGACTACGCGGTGGGACCGTGGACAGTCATGGGGACCACCGGCTGGCCATGCTCGCGGCCGTTGCCGGTGTTGCGAGCGAAACAGGCGTGACTGTCACCAACTTTGAGGCCGCGGACGTCTCCTACCCCGACTTCGCCTCCGATTTGGCCTCGTTGGCCTAGCCTGCCACCCATGGTTATCGCGATCGACGGACCGGCTGGCGCCGGGAAAAGCACAGTGGCAAAGGCGGTAGCCCAAAGCCTTGGGTTCAAGCACCTTGACACTGGTGGGATGTACCGGATTGTGGCTTTGGCAGCCGTACGCAGCGGACTCGGTCCCGTTGAGGCGGCTGGCTCGATCCGAATAGATGCTGGCCCACCGCTCCTGATGGATGGGGAAGACCCGGGGGACACAATCCGAACGCCCGAGGTCACAGCAATGGCTTCCAAGGTGGCCGGCGATGTCGCAGTAAGAGAGCTTCTCGTCCGCCGGCAGCAGGAGATCCTCGCAGAAGGGGATTGGGTTGCTGAGGGCAGAGACATCTGTCAAGTAGTTGCCCCTGACGCGGAAGTGCGTGTGTGGCTGACAGCAGACGAGACTGAACGTGCGAAACGGAGGGCCAACCAGACGGGCGAGTCGGTTGAGGAAGTTCTGGTGGCTCAGCGTCTGAGAGATACCGCCGACGAAGGGCATGGGCGCTCCACTTTGGAGGCTCCTGAGGGCGCATTGGTTGTTGACACGACCGGTTTGAGCCCCGACGAAGTCGTTGCCGAGATCCGGGCGCTTGCCAACCGCCTCCGCGACTAACGCCCGACCCGGGCATACTCAGCCCCTGTGCGTAAGATCGCCGTCGTCGGCTACCCCAACGTTGGAAAGAGTTCACTCGTCAACCGCCTGAGCGGAACGAAGGAGACTGTCGTACACGAAATGGCGGGTGTCACACGTGACCGCAAGGAGGTTGATGCGGAGTGGAACGGCAAGCGTTTCATCCTTGTAGACACTGGTGGCATTGACGAAGATGATCCCGACACAATGGCCGCGTCGGTGCGCAGACAGTCGATGACGGCCCTCAGTGACTGCGATGCGGCACTCCTTGTTGTTGACGCTAAAGCCGGCTTGCGACCCGGTGATGAGGATGTGGCGGACATGCTTCGTCGGTCAGACATTCCCGTCCTGCTCGCCGCCAACAAGTGCGACACGGTCAAGGACATTCCCTATTCGGCCGAATTCCACAAGCTTGGACTTGGTGATCCATTTGCGGTCAGCGCAGCACAAGGACTTGGCGTTGGTGACCTTCTAGACCGGCTCAGCGACATGATTGGCGACGATCTCGTCTTTGGGCCACAGCCGGAGGCCCCAGTGCGGCTTGCTCTGATCGGCCGCCCGAATGTTGGTAAGAGCTCGATGGTCAACCAGCTGACCGGGGAGGACCGGGTGATCGTCTCCCCAATTGCCGGAACCACGCGCGACTCAATCGACACGCCGCTGATTGTTCCAGCAGACCTAGCCGGCGGGCGGGAGCGACAGGTGCTTCTTGTTGACACAGCAGGGCTGCGCCGTGCAGCCAAGATTGAGGGCGAACTGGAGCAGGCATCAGCCGCAAGGGCGAGGCGTGCGGCGGAGCGGGCAGATGTTGCGCTCGTGGTCTGCGACGCGGTTGAAGGCGTTACTGCGCAGGATCTTCGGATCGCCGAACTGGCAATGCAGTCCGGCTGCGCGACAGCACTCGTGCTCAATAAGTGGGACCTGATCCGCGACAGTGACCAAGACGCGGACAAGGTGCTCCAAGCCGCGCAGGACTTGGCGGGTTCCAAACTGCGTCTAAGGCCACGGGTTCTGACAGCGAGCGCTCTGACAGGACGCCAAGTGTCCCGCCTTCTCGCTGAAGCAGTTGCGATTGCCGATCGGTCAAAGGAGCGGATTCCAACCCCACAGTTGAATCGTTTTCTCGCAGAGATCACGGAAGCACGCCAGCCGCCCGCAGTTCAGGGCAAGCGGCTGAAGGTGCTCTACGGCGCCCAGACGGAGACGGCGCCGCCACGGTTTGCGATCCAAATCAACAGCCGTTCACGGATCACAAAGGCCTACGTCTATTACATCGAGAACAGGCTTAGGGAGCGCTTCCGGCTGGAAGGCGTGCCGATCATCATGGACCTCGTTGAACACCGTTCTAGGCGCAGCGAACGCTAGTACCGCAAGGATTGCTCCCAGCAGCGGTCCGAAGCCTTACGGCCGGTAGTCTTTCCGAAGTTAGTTTTCGACCGCACCCGAACCCAACAAAGCGAGCGAGTTAGAACCGAATGAGCACCAGCGACAGCACATACCTGTTCACCTCTGAGTCAGTGACCGAAGGTCACCCTGACAAGGTGTCCGATCAGATCTCCGACGGCGTCCTTGACGCTTGCCTCGCAGTTGACCCAGGCTCACGCGTTGCATGCGAGACGCTTGTCAACACAAACCTTGTAGTGGTCTCCGGTGAGATCACCACTGGCAACGACAATCTCGACATCGAGCAGATTGCCCGTGACACGATCAAGAAGATCGGCTATGTCGACTTCGACCCCGGCTTTGACGCCAACCTCGTTGAGGTTCTGGTCCGTGTAGACCAGCAGTCAGCCGACATTGCTCAGGGTGTCAACGCATCCGACGAGGTCCGTTCCGGTAAGGCTGAGGGCGACGAAGCAGAGCAGGCAGGCGCAGGCGATCAGGGGATGATGTTCGGTTACGCATCCAATGAGACCAAGAGCCTGATGCCAGTCCCAATCCATCTTGCCCACCGGCTTGCAGAGCGCCTGACAAAGGTACGTAAGGATGGAACCCTCTCCTACCTGCGCCCAGACGGCAAGACTCAGGTTTCGGTCCGCTACGACAACGGACGGCCAGTTGAGGTTGAGAAGGTTCTCGTCTCAACACAGCACGGCCCCGAGGTTGATCGCGAGCAGATTCAGGAAGAGCTTTGGACCAATGTCATTCTCCCGGTACTCCAGGAGGAAGAGGTTCCGTTCAATGAAGCCGAGGTTAAGGACAGCCTTCTCGTCAACCCAACCGGCATCTTCGTTGTCGGTGGTCCAGTCGGCGATTGCGGCCTCACCGGTCGCAAGATCATTGTTGACACTTACGGAGGCATGGCCCGCCACGGTGGCGGAGCATTCTCCGGTAAGGACCCATCAAAGGTTGACCGCTCAGCTGCCTATGCAGCTCGACATGTGGCCAAGAACCTTGTTGCTGCAGGCCTTGCAGAGCGCGCTGAGGTTCAGGTTGCTTACGCAATTGGTGTGGCACGGCCTGTCTCGGTCATGGTTGAAACGTTCGGTACTGAGAAGATCGGCCGCGGCCGCATTCAGGATCTAGTGGATGAGCACTTTGACCTTCGCCCAGGCGCGTTCCGCCGCAGCCTTGATCTACACCGTCCGATCTACTCCCCGACTGCTGCCTACGGCCACTTTGGTCGAGACGGCTTCAGCTGGGAAGAGACCGATAAGGCAGACGCGCTTCGCGAAGCTGCCGGTCTCTGATCGCCAAACTAGCGCGACGAAGTCGCACCTGATCTCTTGAGAATCGCCCGGGTCGAGCCGCTTACGGCGGCCCGGGCCCTCAGGGGTCCGTTTGACTATCTTCTTCCAGATGGTTTCCCCGATGTAGTCGTCGGGACCCGTCTCTCCGTTCCGTTCGCGGGGCGCAAGCTTGAAGCGGTTGTTACTGAAGTTACGGGTCAGTCGGAACTCCCCGAGTCGCGTCTGGCGAAGCCGACCAAGATCGTTGAGC
>JBAXCW010000018.1:0-10640 GCA_037141275.1 Actinomycetes bacterium | reverse complement strand
TCCTTGAGCGGGCTCCGCTGGAAGCCCTCGCCACACGAGGACTGCTTGCCGCCCATCGGCATGATGGATTCTGGTTCTGCATGGACACTTACAAGGATCAAGTGGCCCTCAACGACCTGTGGGAAGATGGGACAGCACCATGGCGCACTTGGACCTAACAGGTAAATCAGTCTTTGTAACCGGCGGCTACGGCCTGCTTGGGTCATGGCTTGTTCGTTCCCTTCTAGATCAGGGAGCTGACGTCACGGTTCTGCGCCGGGACATCACCTCTCGGTCGGCGCTAGTTGTCTCTGGCGATGAGGCGCGCTGCTCTGTTGTCAGCGGCGATCTCTGCGAGCCGGGCTTGGTTGAGCGCGCACTCGGAGAGTACGAATGTGAACTCGTTTTTCATCTGGCAGCACAGACAATCGTGCCGGTGGCCAACAAGAGTCCCCTTGGAACCTTCGAAACGAATGTACGCGGGACCTGGACGCTGCTTGAGGCTTGCCGCCTGCAAGGCGTCTCAGGCGTGGTGGTCGCAGCATCGGACAAGGCATATGGCAATAGCGACACTCTTCCCTATACCGAGGACATGGCTCTCAGGCCGCTCTACCCGT
Source organism: Actinomycetes bacterium (assembly GCA_037141275.1). GTDB lineage: Bacteria > Actinomycetota > Thermoleophilia > Solirubrobacterales > Solirubrobacteraceae > WLNJ01. Next base: position 10,044 of record JBAXCW010000018.1, on the reverse strand, counting down.
ATGACGCCAGCAAGGCGGCAGCTGATCTGATCACCCGATCCTACTTCCACACTTGGGGTCTTCCTGTCGCCGTCACGCGCTTCGCGAACCTGTATGGCGGTGGAGACCTGAACCGCTCACGCCTTGTCCCAGAGGCCATCTCAGCGGCCCTCAGCGGCCGCAGCCCAGTGATTAGGTCAGATGGTTCACCGGAGCGTGACTACCTACATGTGGATGATGCCGTTGAGGCATACCTTGCTATTGCCGCCGCGGTTGTTGACGGGAAGGCTGCTGGCCTTGCGATCAATGCCGGACATGGAGAGCCAGTCAGCGTGTTGAAGGTTGTCTCAACTATCTGCGAGCAAATTGGCTCTGACCTTGTTCCTGATGTGCGTGGCGACGGGCCTCCCAAGGGTGAAATCCCCCGCCAGTGGGTTGACCCGAGCCTGATCCGTGAACTGACGGGCTGGCAGGCATCCATTTCGCTTGAAGAGGGAATTGCCCGCACAATTGCGTGGTATAGGGATCATCCAGGTTCGCTCCCCGTTGGTCCACCTCCGCGATCCAGTTAGACTCGTCTGACCATGGCTGGTCACTCCAAATGGGCTTCCATCAAGCACAAGAAGGCGATCGTTGACAGCCGCCGCGGTGCTCACTTCACGAAGCTTGCTCGCGCAATAACAGTTGCCGCCAAGGAAGGCGGGGGAGACCCGATTGGAAATGCGGCACTTGCCACCGCCATTCAAAAGGCCAAGGACGCTTCGATGCCGAAGGACAACATTGAACGGGCCGTGGCGAAGGGAGCTGGAACAGGGTCCGATGCTGACTCAATTGAGCGCGTGCTTTACGAGGGCTACGGGCCGGGCGGAGTTGCGGTCTTAGTTGACGCGATGACAGAGAACCGCAATCGAACAGGTTCCGACATCCGCCACATCTTCAGTAAGCACGGAGGGAGCCTCGGTGAGCCAGGCTCGGTTGCGTATCTCTTCGACAAGATGGGCGTCATTCGCGTTGATGGCACCAAGTGGAGCGAGGATGACCTGTTGGGCGCTATCGATGCTGGCGCCAAAGACATCGAGCGGGATGATGATCTGCTCGAAGTGCTCTGCGACCCCCAACTCACCACTCAGGTGAGGGCAGCTATCGAGGCCGGCGGGATTGAAGTAACGGGCTCGGAGCTGGTCTTTAGGCCATCGACCACGGTTGAGATTGATGAGGATCGAGCCCTCACGCTGATGCGCCTGATGGACGCCCTTGAGGAGAATGATGATGTTGATGCGGTCCACGCCAACTTCGATGTGGACCCTGAAGTGCTAGAGCGAATCACAGCTGACTGAGCTTTCCCAGCCCGTGCTGGGGCGTCCGATGCGCCCCGCACAATGGCGCGGTGAAGGTTCTCGGGATTGACCCAGGCACTGCCAACACCGGCTTCGGCGTGGTAGCAACACGTAATGGGCGACTCGTTGCTCTCGACGGAGGCGTTGTCACGACGTCCAGTGAGCTACCACTGGAGCAACGGCTGCTGGCCATCTCAAAGAAGGTCGAGGGGCTAATTGCTGAGCACACTCCGGACGCGGTCTCCATCGAGGACCTCTATTTCGGGAAGAACGTGGGTTCGGCACTTGCTGTTGGTCACGCCCGTGGAGTTGTGATGCTTGCGGCGGCGAGCGCAGGAATCAGCTGCTTCTCATACACCCCGCAGCAGATCAAATCCGCTGTATGCGGACAGGGTCGAGCCGACAAAGAGCAGGTAACGACGATGGTCCAGCAACTGCTGTCACTCCCCAAGCCACCCAGGCCTGACCACGCGGCGGACGCGCTTGCCGCAGCGATTTGCCATGCCAGTCACGCTCCACTCTTGGCGGCCTCGCAATGATTGCGAGAGTCCGTGGCACACTCGCCGTTGCCGCAGGTGACCATGCGGTTGTTGACTGCGCGGGGGTTGGTTACTACCTGAGCGTTTCCGCTCAGACCGCATCGGTGCTTCCTTCAGTCGGACAGGAGGTTGTGCTCCACTCACACCTTGTTGTCAGAGATGACGCGATGAACCTCTACGGGTTTATTGATGCTGACGAACGCTCGCTCTTTCAGCTTCTGCTCGGAGTTTCATCCGTTGGTCCCAAGGTCGCTTTAGCGATCTTGAGCAGCGCACCTCCAGGGCCCCTGCGCACGGCCATCGCGAGCGGTGACGCCCCACGGCTGCAAGCAGTTCCAGGCGTGGGCAAAAGGACTGCCGAACGGATCTGCGTTGACCTCCGTGACTCTGTCGGCCTTATTGCCGGCCTCTCGGGTGGCGACGATGTGGAGTCGCCTCGACAGATGGCCCGAGAGGGACTACTTGGACTTGGCATTGAGGAGCGCTCTGTAGATGCATTGCTGGACAAGGCATCCGGCGATAGCGTCGAAGAGCTGATCCAGTCGGCGCTGAGGGAGTCACGCAAGTGAGTGGGGAGAGAATCCAGACACCGGATGAGCTTCCGGAAGACGATGTTGAAGTTTCCCTACGCCCCAGAAGCCTCACTGAGTTCCTCGGACAAGAGGGTCTCAAGGGGCAACTCTCCGTTGCCATAGAAGCCGCTTTAGGGAGAGGCGAATCCCTTGACCACATCCTCTTCTCCGGACCACCAGGATTAGGGAAGACATCGCTTGCCCGCATTGTGTCGGACGAGATGAAGGTCCCATTCGTCCCCACTGCAGGCCCTGCCCTGGAGAAGAAGGCCGATGTAGCGGCGATTCTCACAGCATTGGAACCGGGGTCAGTTCTCTTTGTAGATGAGATCCACCGGCTTCCAAAGGCAATCGAAGAGACTCTCTATCCAGCCATGGAGGATCACCGCCTTCCGATCACAGTCGGTCAAGGCGCAGGGGCCCGGATAGTTACCCTCGAGCTACCCGCATTCACGATGATCGGAGCAACGACTAGGGCTGGCCTCTTGAGTAGGCCCCTGAGGGATCGGTTTGGTCTGCAGTTCCGCCTGGAGCACTACGACCCGGCGGAACTAGCCGGGATCGTCCGACGCTCTGCCCACATCCTCGGCCTTGCCATCAGCGAAGAGGGAGCCGTGACAATTGCGTCACGTAGTCGGGGAACGCCCAGAGTTGCCAACCGGCTGCTTCGCCGTGTGAGGGACCATGCGCAGGTTGCCGGGGCCGCTGAAATAACGGGTGCCGTGGCAGTTGATGCTCTGATCGCCCTCGATGTGGACACTCTTGGGCTCGACCGATTGGACAGGGAGATTCTCCGTTCTATCTGCACGACCTTCAACGGTGGGCCCGTTGGACTCTCGACACTTGCCGCCGCGGTCTCGGAGGAGACGGACACGATTGAGGATGTCTACGAGCCATTCCTGCTCAAGCTTGGGCTGATCGACCGAACGCCGCGCGGACGTGTCGCAACGCTCCGAGCGTTCGAACATCTTGGTCTGCCACCCAACACGGGCGGGCAGCTCCTCCTCGACGAGAGTTGAGGATCTGCGGTTGGGGGTGACCCCACCCGCTAGCATCGCGCAACCGTGGCGTATCCATTCATCTGCCCAAACTGTGGTCACCGGACCGCACGCACTGATCGCCACTCTGGCTTCCGCCGCGAAGCTCCAGGATGTGAGTCCTGCGGTAACGGCTTCCTCTTCGAGCTTCTAGACGACTATTACCCGGCGCCGAACGCGGCCTTCTTTGTGTGTGACGGACAAGGTCGGATTATTGGCTGTGGCAATGGCTCCTTCGCTCTGACCGGACTCAAGGACGAGGCTGTGATTGGAAGGGAAGCGAAAGAGGTACTGGGGCTTGTGTTTGACGGGGACGAGGACGTCATTGCCACCGTGATCGAGTGGGGCGTGAGAGCCCTCGACAAGCCAGCAGGAGTGAACGCTGAAGGTGACTTGCCAGCTCGCGCGAAGGCCGATTTGTTCCCGGCATATGACGAGGACGGCGGCCTGTTGCTAGTGCTCACCCCGGAAACTGGGTAGGCTCGCCCACTCACATGAGTACGCGTCAACGCAACGGACTGATTCTGCTTCTGATTCTCGGCTTTCTCGCCGGATCGGGCATTGTCATAGCCTCTCAACCCACCAAGCTAGGTCTGGACCTTCAGGGTGGAGTAGAGCTCGTCTACCAAGCACAGCCAACTCCGCAGTCGAAGGTGGACTCGAGCTCCATCAATCGCGCAATCGAAATTATGCGCGATCGTGTTGATGCACTTGGCGTTTCAGAGCCCGAGATCCAGCGTTCCGGTCAGGACCAGATCACCGTAGGTCTACCAGCAGTGAGCAACGCGCAGAGAGCGGTCAAGCAGGTTGGCACCCCAGCGCAGCTCACCTTCTACGACTGGGAAGCCAATGTTCTGATGCCGAACGGGCAGACGGCTGCTTCAGGCATCGCATCCAAGGAACCTGCTGCCGTCAAGCTGATGTCGTTCAGCGGGGATCCGGCTGGAGGAACGTCACTGCTTAAGGCCGTGACCCTTGCGTCGCAGCAGCCAGTAAGGGGCGGTGTGAACATCTCACGCATCGGTCCCCAGTATTGGCTCTTCAATTCAACCGGAAAGAAGTTGGTAGCCGGCCCAGACAGCTCAACCAAGGATCTTTACTCCGAGCTTCCCGGCAAGGTCGCTCCTCCCGGGTCCAAACTGCTGACGGTTCCTCAGGGAACAGTTGTCTTGCGAGCGGTTTACAAGAACAACACTGCGCCCAAGGATCTTGCTGCAGCTAAGTGGTACACACTTCGTGACGAAGTCGCCCTGTTTGGCAAGGACATTCGGAATCCAAAGCAGGGACTTGACACCAACCAGGCTGGGACGCCGGATGTTGAGTTCTCCTTCAGTGATCGCGGCAAGACCGCTTTCCACAATGTCACGCGGACCATTGCTCAGAGAGGGCAAGAGGTATCTGCTCTCTACCAGCCGACTAGGCCAACCCAGCACTTCGCCGTCTCTCTAGATCAGGATCTGATCTCAGTTGCCACGATCGACTACGGGAACCTTCCCGACGGGATTGATGGATTGAACGGGGCGATCATCACTGGAGGGTTCACCATCCAGACCGCGCAGGACCTTGCGAAGTTGCTGGAGTTGGGTGCACTTCCGATCGGTCTGAAGCTGATCTCCCAATCCCAAGTCTCAGCAACCCTTGGTAAGCAAGCACTTGATCAAGGCCTAGTAGCGGGCCTTGTCGGCTTCGCCGTTGTCATGTTCTTCCTGCTGGCTTTCTATCGGGTGCTCGGAGTCGTGGCTTGTGGAGCACTCCTGGTTTACGCAGCCTTCCTGCTTGCGATTGTCAAGCTCATTCCCATCACGATGACTCTCCCGGGAATCGCAGGATTGATCCTCACCATTGGGGTCGCGGCCGACGCGAACATTGTGATTTTCGAACGTGTGAAGGAGGAGATCCGGTCTGGCCGGACAGTTGCAGCTGGCATCACACAGGGCTACAAGAAGGGCCTCTCCGCAATTATCGACGCCAATGTCGTAACGCTTATGACCGCGTTCATCCTCTTCATGCTCGCCACCGCTGGTGTCAAGGGCTTCGCGTTCACATTGGGAGTAGGCACCATCGTTTCTCTCCTCACAGCCGTGGTTGCGACCCAGGCTGCGTTAGGTGTGATGTCAAGCAGCAGGATGATCAACAGCCCTGCAGCGCTTGGCGCGGCCGGTAAGGAGCGCGAGTGGCACTTCGACTTTATGGGCGCAAGCCGCTGGTTCTTCTCGCTCTCAGGAGTGATTCTCATGATCGGCGCGCTTGCCATCGGCGGCAAGGGTCTTAACTTCGGCATTGACTTCACCTCAGGTACAAGAATGGTCGCCTCTCTGGCCAAGCCAGCTACTGAGAATCAGGTCCGATCGGTGCTTGAAACAAAGGGCATCACAGACGCCAAGATTCAGAAGGTCAACAACAAAGAGCTTGGCCCGAATGGGATTCAGATCAGCACAGCGGAACTCGACCCAGCTCAGGTCGGGGTGATCCAGAACAAGCTCGACGCGAAGTTCGGTGGAACCCGAAACTTCAGCTCCCAGTCCGTTGGTCCGACATTTGGCCAGACGGTCGCGGACTCAGCCGTGATTGCCATCATTGCTTCGCTGCTTGTAATTAGCGCCTACATCACACTCCGTTTCGAATGGAAGTTCGCCGTCCCAGTTCTGATCGCCTTGATGCACGACCTGCTCATCACGGCCGGCGTATATGCACTCTTGGGGAGGGAAGTCACGACTGCCACAGTCGCCGCGCTGCTGACCATCTTGGGCTACTCGCTATACGACACGATCATCGTGTTCGACAGAATCCGGGAGAACACTCCACGGATGCCACGGGCAGCTTTCTCTCAGATTGTCAACCGATCTATGAGTGAGGTGCTGACTCGCTCGCTCGCCACCAGCTTCTGCACACTGCTTCCGATTCTCGCCTTGCTTCTGTTCGGTGGCGCAACACTTCAGGACTTCGCTTTCGCGCTCCTTGTTGGTGTCGCGTCGGGTACCTACTCATCCATCTTCATTGCGTCTCCAGTCCTGACGTATTCAAAGGAGCGCGAGCCGACCTATGCAAGGCGCGCCCACAGGCTCGCTGCGACAAGCCCGGGTGGCAGAGTGCCTGCCTACTACTCAGGTGCGACGGAGGGTCTCTCGCGGGCTGAGCTTGAGAAGGCGGAGCGACCAAAGCAGCAGGCCGGCATTGACCCGAGCACGGGCGTGGCGCCAATCTCGAATGCTGAGTTCGAACGGATGGCCGCTGAAGTGCAAGAGGAGCTGGCCGAGGCCAAGTCAGAGGCCGCAGCAGAGGATGCGCCTTTTGAGCACGCACCAGATTCCGCTGAGGCAGATCAGCCGGCTCCGCCGATAGGTCGCCCTCCCAGCCCAAAGAAGAAGAGGAGGTCGCGCTAATGGGAATGCTTGCGTGGGTAATGGCCGGACTGGCCGTATGGCACTTCACCGTCTGGCTTCCGGACCGGTCTTACGGCGGCATTGTTGGAGCCTTCGTTGGAGCGCTACTAGGGGCAATGATCTTTGGGTTGGTAGTTAACGGATTCTCAATTCCTGGACAGTCAGAGACAACGCTGATGACGGCGCTTGAGGGAATCCCAGGGTCCCTGCTTGGGATCGGGACGATGGTTCTGATCGGTCTTCGGACCGAAAACTCAGCGCACTCTTGAGCCCCAAAAGCGGCTGGCAGTTTGGCCGCCGGTGCGCTCCCTATTTTCTCGTTGATGGGAGTAGCCGCGAGAGTTGAGCCGGAGGAGGTTGGGAAGCTGCAGACTCCTGCTGCCCTGATCGACCTTCCAACTATCGACGAGCCTCAATCCGCAGCGCTTGTCAATGGACTTGGTGTCAGTCCAATCATGGCCGATGTATTGGTATCCAGAGGCCTTGGGACTCCGGAGGCCGCAGAGGCTTTTCTTTCCGCAGTAGAGCCCGTTGATCTCACTCAACTTGGAGATCTCGACGCAGCCGCTGCTGTGCTTGGCAGCTCGATAGGTGAGGGTCTGCCCATCGCTGTACACGGGGACTACGACTGCGATGGCGTCGCCTCGACCACAGTGCTTACGCGCGGTCTAACGGCGCTGGGAGGAACGGTTATTCCACGTGTTCCTGAGCGCGCCGACGGTTATGGGTTGTCGCTGACGGCGGTAGAGGAACTGACTGCGAGCGGTGCCAAGATCCTGATTGCGGTGGACTGCGGTGTCACAGCCGTTGAAGAGGTGGCCAGAGCTCGGGAACTTGGACTTGAGGTGATCATCGTTGACCATCATCGGCCCCGGCCCGATGGGCATCTTCCAGATGCTCTCATTGTCCACCCAACGCTCTCTAATCCGATGGCGCTCCCGATGTGTGCGACTGCTGTTGCGGCTGAACTTGTCCGCCACACCGCAACGAACTTAGGTGTGGATGTCCCAGATGTCGGGCTTGCGGAGCTCTCTGCCCTTGCGACTGTGACTGATGTGATGCCCCTGTCAGGCTCTAACAGGACACTGGTCAAGGAAGGGTTGAAGGCTCTCGCGTTTACACGAGTTCCCGGTCTTTCAGCACTGATAGAGGCAAGCGGGCTCGACAGAGCCAATCTAAGCGTCAGGGATCTGGGATGGACCCTCGGACCCAGAATCAACGCCGCAGGGCGCGTGCGGGCGGCAGGGGCTGCCTTGGACCTACTTCTAACTGATTCGCCTGAGCGAGCCGCAGAGCTGGCGGCCGATCTACAAGCCGCGAACACGGAAAGAAGACTTCTCCAGCAAGAGGCAAGAATTGGAGCGGAAGCGCAGGCGGCTCTGGCTCCTAAGGCATCCGGATGGGTGGTTGCTTCCGAGTTGTGGCATCCAGGCGTAATCGGAATTGTTGCTGGTGGGCTTGCCTCTACATTCCATCGCCCCGTGGTTGCTCTTTCGGTGTCAGGGGACACCGCCACAGGCTCCGTTAGGAGCGTTCCAGGCTATGACGTTGCAGGTGCACTAGAGCAGTGTTCAGAACTCCTTGAACGGTTCGGTGGACACGCAGCCGCCGCTGGACTAACGCTGCGGACGGAGAACATCGAGGCCTTCCGCGAACTCTTCGACACAGTGGTCCGCGACAGCCTTCCTCTCAACCTCCGTCGGCCGCGAGTACGTGTCGATGCTGTCGTCACACCAGGGGAAATCGGCATTGCCCTTGCCGAGGAGCTGGCGCAGCTCGAGCCCTCAGGTGAGGGGAATCCGCCAGTTAACCTTGCTGTTCAGGCAGCGCGACTTGAGCGCCCCGTCCGGATGGGTGAGGGTAAGCATGCTCGCTTCGCCATCACGGTTGGCGAGATGACAGCGATGGGCGTCGCGTTCAACGCGAGGGAACGACTTCAGGTTTCCTGGAGCGAGGCAGCTGATGTAGTTGGCAACCTTGAGATCAATCGCTGGGGGGGCAAGGAGGAACCCCGATTCAGCGTGGTGCGGGCGGTTCCCGCTGAACTTCCTCGGATCGAGGTAGTAGCCGCGCAGATTGACTGGCTTGACCATGTCAAGCATGAGTTGAACAATTCTGCTGGATCTGGTGACGCCGCGACAGTTCTTCCACCGCGCCAAGAGGCTGCCGCAGTGCGCGGGGGAGTGGCGACAATCTCAAGGCTTGTCTCCGGTGGCTACACCACGCTCGCTGTTGTTGCAGATGTTCCCCGCAGGCTCCCAGGACTTCAGGGAGTTGTGGGTGGGTTCTCAATCTGCGACTGGGCAACGGTTGCCCTGTCACCGGACGTATGCGCTCGGTTCGAGCGGGTGGTTCTGTTGGACCCGCCGACCAGTCCTAGACTGCTCGAGATTGCAAGAACGACAGGTCCAGGTTGGATTTACAGGGGTTGGGGCGCAGCAGAGGTACGATTTGCCCTCAAGGTCCATGAGTACGACACTGATATCGACAGCCAACTGCGCCCATTCTTTAGGGATCTCCGCGCTGCCTCAGCGCAACGAGAAGGCTCCGAACGGCTCCGAACCATCCAGGGACCGGGGAGACATCCACGCTCGGCTGTCGCGGTCGCCGGGATGCTGTCAGTACTCCAAGAGCTCGATGTTGCCAAGGTGGACCTTGATGACATCACTGTCGAACTTGGAAAGGCGACCGGCGAGCTCGACTCGTCGCTCTCATGGAGACGGGCTCAAGCCCGGCTCGAGGAGGGACGCACATTCCTCCGCAGCCTGACATCGACGGCCTGAGCGCCGCTGCTGGTTCCAACTCCTCTGGTTTAGCGAGCCCACCTGCCCTGGCCGCAATCGCCGAGACTGCCGCTGCTAGGGGCATGGCGGACTTCGACCCTGCGGCAATTGCGAAGGCTTGGCAGTTTGCTGAAAACGCACACAGCGGACAGACCCGCTTGTCGGGGGAGCCTTTCATTGACCACCCGCTAGCCGTGGCAGAGATCTGCGCTGGCTTTGGACTGGATACTCGAGCGCTTCAGGCCGCAATTCTCCACGACACGGTTGAAGACACCGCAGTTGACCTCGAGGCAATTGAGCACGAGTTTGGTCCGACCGTGGCTGAATTGGTGGACGGCGTAACCAAGCTCACCGAACTTAGCTTCCAGTCCAGGGATGAGGAGCAGGCAGAGAACTATCGAAAGATGATCGTCG
>JBAXCW010000017.1:0-10892 GCA_037141275.1 Actinomycetes bacterium | reverse complement strand
GAGCGGGTGAGACATCATCCCCCTGCGGAATGAGTACGCCGACGGCCAAAGCCCCCGTGCCTTCCGCCCAACCGACAAGCGTTGCTGCCGTGTCGGCCAAGGTTGGGAGACCCTCTGGCATCCCTTGCCTCTCGCTCAGGAACTGGCGGGAGGGTTGAAGACAGCAGCTACCTGTTCCTCAAGCCCGGGGGCAAGAACCACAAGGACCTCGTCCCCAACGCCGATCAGAGTGTCAGGTCTCGGGACAAAACCGCCATCGGGACGAAGGACGCTGATGATCAAACTGCCATCAGGGAGAGGAATGTCAGACACGGCACAGTTAGCCGCCTGCGCTCCCTCGAGAACTTCTACCTCGATGATTTCAATCTGATCGTCGGTCAGCTCAAGCAGGTGGACAAGTCCAATCTTGGGAACCTCATGCTCTATTAGCCGAAGGATCATGTTTGTCGCTGAGACGGCTGGCCTGATGCCCAGAAGGTTGAAGTGCTCAACATTGCGAGGGTTATTAACGCGAGCCACAATCCGTTCGCACATGTACTTCTCTTTTGCCATCTGACAGATCAAGATGTTGTCCTCATCATCACCGGTAACCGCAACCAGCAGGTCTGCGCGGAGGACACCTGCTCGCTCGAGAACCCACATCTCAGTTGCATCGCCGTACTGGACCACGTGCTCCAGCTCGTCCTCAATCACGGTGTAGCGGTCGCGGCGCTGCTCGATTAGCGTGACCTCGTACCCCTTCTCGAGAAGCTCCCTCGCGAGGTTCACGCCAACCTTGCCGCCTCCAGCAATGACTACGTACATCTCAGGAACCTCCCTCTGCGGCAGCAATCGAGTGGTCTACAAGCTCGATCGCACGGCTAGTCCCACAGATTGTCTCTATGCCCCCGCGCTGGCCGTACCACTCGGCACGAGCCGGATCCAACACCCGCGCAATGACCTTGGCAACCTTGAACCGCTCCTTGGCGATCTGAGCGACGACAAGATTCGTGTTGTCGCCATTTGTGGCGGCGACGACAACGTCAGCACGCTCAATTCCAGCAGCGATGAGGGCTTCACTCTCTAGTGCAGCACCGACAGTAAAGAGACCTCCGGCCTCCTCCCATGTGATGGGCATCCCTTGTTCAAGCTGCTCGTGGGAGAGCGCATCCCTGTCGAGTACAGACACGGTCTCACCGCGCTCAAGAGCACGCTTGGCGACGCTTGCGCCTACCCGTCCAACTCCCACCACTAGTACGAACATACGGCGATCCTACTCCGCTTCGCCGGCTTCATCATCGTCGTCGCGGCTGCGGGTTCCCTCGAGGTTTGTGGATGGGACTGTGACAAGCACCCGACAAGCCGCTTTGCGCAGAACAAAGCGGGTCATCTCACCAAGCCCGACCTGCCTACCGATTCCCGCAGGTGCCGTTCTTGCAGCCCGTGCTGGCTCCTCTGCAGAAAGAATGATCACATCCACCCCACGCCGCTTGGCCTCTCGGACAATTCCATCACCAAGCTTGCGAACCCTCACCTGTGCCGTGGAAACGGTCACGCCCTGGTATTCCTCACCAACTGCCTTAGCGTGCCTCAGCGCAGTCAGGGCAAGCTCAGTCTGCTCTCGGCTGATTGACGCATCCAAGGGGAGTGCAAGCGGGATCTCATGGAACCAGATCGCCTCGATCACCGCACCAGTCTCCTCAAGGTCATCGTGCCGGCTGCCTGCCAACCGTCCGGCTGTCTGAACAATGTCGTCGTCTAGGTCAGTCCCCAGGATTGGAACGAGTATTGAGCCGTATGACGCCGCCTCATCCGAGTAGGTAAGTGCTCTCTCCGAGACCTCAACCGCCCCAAGGATGCTGTTCCCGGTCAGGAGTCGGTAGACGATGTAGAGCAGCACTCCTCCTAGTAGCCAGGCTGAGCCGACCACTCGTGCAGCCGGATGAAGAATTAGCACCGCTACAAATGCTGCGGTCGAGGCAGCTGCACCTAGGGCGGCAGGGATTGGCACCGACCTAGTTGCCGGACCCACTGAAAGGGGCATTCGCCAGCTCCCCGTGGACATAGCGCCTGACCATCTGAGCTTGATTACAGACAGATGAGCAATCGTGATGGCAAGCATTGCCCCAAAGGCGTAGAGGCCAGCCAGCATCTTGATATTCCCAGGTGCGGCAAGGCCTGTCGCGGCAAGCCCCGAAAGGATGATAATCAGCCACGGCGTACCGAAACGTGAACTGACTCGGGCGACAACCCGTGGAATTTGCCTGTGGCGGGCCAGTGCGTAGGACAGCCGAGAAAGGCCCAGCATCGCGGACCGAACTGCCGCGGTCAGGCCAACAAACCCACTGATTGCGACGACCTTGGCGAGGATGTCCCCGAGTGCCCCAGAGTCAAGCCCTTGTGCAACGCCCACCAATGGAGCGTTGAGCCATTCCGACCCGAGGGCTGTTGTTCCACCATGGACAGGTACGGCAGCTAGCGCAACGCAGGCAATCCCGACGTGAAGCACGACGATAACGCCAACGCCGCCCACCAGCATTCGTTTAACGCCCGACCCGTCCATTCTAAATTCCGGGGCAAGACTCGCAGCGGCCTCAAGGCCAGTGAAGGCAACTGTCACTAGCGTCAACGCGTAGATCAGGTTCGCCCATGTGGGCGACACGCCAAGATCAACACCCTTGGTAATCACCCCGGCGTGGCCCAGCAGGAAGACAAGACCAACAACAAGCACAATCGCCTGAATGCCAATGTCGGCAACTGCGATGACAATTCGGTTGCGTGTCGCAGAGGGATTGGAACCTCGAATGTTGGCGACAACCGCATAGAGAACTACGAGCCCAGCCGTAACGGCCCTGCCCCATCCATGCCCAAGTGGAGTCCAGATGGTCCCCAGATACCCGGCCGCGGTGGTGGCAGCAAGCGCCATCACGACCAAGAAGTCCAGAACCACAGCCCATCCAGCCGCGAACGAGACCAGCTCATTAAACGCATGGCGGGCGAGTGAGCTGGAGCCACCCGGCTCTGGGTGTCCCAACGCGCCCTCCGTGTAGGTCATTGCGGCAAGGCCGAGGAAGAGGCCCCCTCCAAGGAAGACAAGTGGTGTCAGCCCCAGTGCCTTGTCAGCAATCAGCCCCAACGCAAAGTAGAGCGCGGCGGCGCTAGTTGTATAGACCAGCGAGAACAGCCCAAGTGGGCCAACTCGCTGCGCCTGAACTTCGTCCCGCGCGCTCATCCGCCCCTCACCGTGAGCCAGTAGCGCCCAACTCCTGCGGCAACGAAGAGAACGCCCATCAGTACTCCAACCGAGAGCACCCCTCCGCCAGCGGTAATTGCTCGAACCACAAGCGCAATCCCGACCATGACCATGGCGCCAGCAAGGAACCGGATGGTTGACCGGTGAACCCCAGGCTGACTCACGCCCGCCCCCCGATGAACCCTCGGGTGCTCGATGAGTCCGGTATCGACTGGACGATGACACGGCATGGTCGTTCAGCGAGCACAGTGTCGAGCGTCCTGCTGAAATGACCTCCACCAGGCTTGGCCCTCGCAGGGAGCACGATGGCCTTCGATCCGATCTCCTTGGCGAGGTCAACGATGACCCGCCCGGCCTGACCTGAACGGACATTGACGACGCTACCCGTGACTCTCCGACCTCCGGCAACGCGGGCCTCCTCAATGATCGCTTTGGCGCGGGCTTGCTGGACGGGCATCTCGGCGTCGATTGGGCTTTCCGCGGGAACGGGAATGGTGACAATCACGTGGATGGCGCCCTGGGCCTCGCCAGCGAGCCCCTTAGCCGTTGAGATCAGCTCTGGATCAAATGCCCCGCCCTCGACAGCAACTAGAACTGACTGGTACTCAGCCTCGTGAGGCAGAACTGGCTGTGAAACCTCAGCAATGACAGTGGTGGTCAGGTCCAACCCCTGACTCTTCCGGTACACCGCGTAGATCAGAACCCCGGTGAGAAGCCACCCGATGCCCGTTATGGCCACGTCAATGTGGAGGAACGTCACTGTCACCCACGCAAAAAGCGTTCCTACGCCGCCAACTGAGGCAAAGACCGGAATATCCATCCCCCTGAACCTGAGGCGCCCAGGACCGCTGTAGGGCCTTTTTGCGTCAGGCTGCGTCACCCGGAGCCGGATTACCGCGGCGTGGGCGATTGTGAACGAAAGCATGGCGCCAAACGCGTAGAGATTGCCAAGGAAGTCTGCCTGTCCTGGAATAACTGCGACACAGGCAATGGCCCCGAAGAGCAGGATCCCAATCCAAGGAGTCCGGTACTTCGGATGAAGTTGGCGCATGCTGTCTGGAACCTGCCGGTGGAGACCCATCGAGTAGACCAAACGCGATACTCCGATTATTCCTGCGTTAGTGGCAATGAAGAGAATCGTGGCCGCCAGGATCCCCACATAGATCTCCGCCGCGCCCTGAAGCGGGCCAAGGGCAAGATGCTTCACGACGCCGAGTACGGGATCACCAGCGAAGCCGCCCTTGTCGCTCGACCCACCGAGTTGCGTTTGGCACTTGCCGTCAACGCACGTGACCGGCAGCGCCGAGAGCGCGACAGCCGGTAGAACCGCATAGATAGCGAACACTGCAATGACTACACGGTTGATTGCTTTCGGCACCGTCTTCCCTGGAGACTTGGCCTCCTCGGCCATATTCGAGATCGTCTCAATTCCCGTGTAGGCGATCATGCCCACCGGGATAGCGATCACAAAGTTGGTCCAAGTTGGTGCCACGCCCCACTGAACATTGTTTGCAAGCGTCTCCGGCGAGAAAACGAGAAACAGACCGACAAGGACAAGTAGGAGCTGGGTCGCGAAGTCGATCACGGCAAGGAAGATGTTCAGCCCTGCGGCCTCCTTGACGCCGACAACGTTTACTACGCTAAGGAGCACGATCACGCCGATGGCGGCGATGATGTCCCCAGGCGAGTGCCGTAGCGGCTCCCAGAACAGTCCCCCGATGTAGTGGGGAACAAAGAAGGCACTGATCGCAATTGTGATGGTGTAGTTGAGCATCTGGCCCCACGCTGCAAAGAAGGACCAGAACTCGTTGAAGGCATGGCGGGCAAAGCTCGATGAGCCTCCGGCCTCCGGGTACATCGCGGTGGCTTCCGAGTAGGTGGCCGCGGTCAGGTAGAACAGCACACCGCTGATAAGGAAAACGATCGGCGTAAGCCCAAGGGCATAGCTAGCAACGAGGCCTAGTGCGTAGTAGATCGAGGAGCCCACATTGCCGTAGGCGGTCGCAAAGAGAGCGTTGACGCCGAGTACGCGTTCGAGTCCGGGAAGGAGCCTGCGAGCCATAGGTCTTGATCCTACGCCCCGGGCCTACATGCCACCCGGGCATCACCTCGGCGATGTCTCTAGTCTTGCCATCGATGGCCGCACGAATAATTCTCTTTGGAGCAACGGGCTACACCGGCGAGCTCACAGCCCGTGCAATGGTGAAGGCCGGCTCGGCACCAATCCTTGCTGCCCGTAGCCCAGAGCGTGTCCAAGCCCTCGCTGACGAACTTGGCGGGCTAACCACAGTCGTTGCCGACGTGACAGACCCGGCTTCTGTTCGCTCACTCGTAGAGAAGGGCGACGTCATCGTCACCACCGTGGGTCCATTTGCTCGCCTTGGAGAACCTGCCTTCCAGGCAGCCCTCGACGCCGGCGCCCACTATGTGGACTCCACAGGCGAGCCGTCTTGGATCCGCAGAGTCTTTGAGGCGGACGCCGAAGCCAAGAATGCTGGAATAGCTGCCCTAACAGCCTTTGGCTACGACTATGTTCCAGGCAACCTTGCCGCAGGCCTCGCACTTGAGCAGGCCGGCGCAGATGCCGTAACCGTCAATGTCGGCTACTTCTTTCAGGGCGGCTTTGGCGCGAGCGGCGGAACTCTCGCTTCACTTGCTGGAGCAATGCTGACTCCTGGCTTTGAATATCGGGATGGTTTAATCAGGACGGTTCGGGGCGCCAAAGCCGAGCACTCATTCGCTACGCAAGGCGGTCCCCGCGTAGGTCTCTCGATCGGCTCGTCCGAACACTTTGCAATTCCACAGATCGCTACGTCGGTCACAGATGTGAACGCTTACCTCGGCTGGTTCGGACCAAGAACGGCCCCAGCCCGCTACGGCGCTGCCGCGGTTGCCGGCATCACAAAGATTCCAGGCGCCAAGACTCTCCTTGGAGCAGGCTTGAAGAGGGCCTTGCCCGGCTCAACCGGTGGGCCGAGCACGGCCGAACGTGCGAAGTCCCAGTCGGTCGCCGTTGCCGAAGCACTAGCCGCTGATGGCACTCAGCTCTCGTTTGTTGAGCTGAATGGCCCTAATGGCTATGACCTCACCGCCGAGTTCCTTGCCTTCGCAGGCAGGACGCTGGCCACAGTTGGGCCCGCCGACACAGGCTCGCTCGGCCCAGTCAAGGCCTTCGGTCTTGACGCCCTCGCAGCTGGCTGTGCAGCCGCTGGCCTCAAGCCAATCAGCTAGCCGCTACCTCGCCCAGCCTTTCTCACCTCCGGCTTTCCCGGGGACTGCCCTTCCAGCATCAGATTGCTCAGGGCATGAAGAAACCCGCCCCCTGCCGAACTTCTCAGCAGAGAGCGGGTTGAATTTCAGTGGATCTAGCTGATTACTGGAATCAGCAGGATCGCGACAATGTTGGCTACCTTGATCATTGGGTTGATCGCCGGTCCGGCCGTGTCCTTGTAAGGATCACCGACCGTGTCGCCTGTGATGGAGGCCTCGTGAGCAAGAGTTCCCTTGCCACCAAACGCACCATCCTCAATCAGCTTCTTGGCGTTATCCCAAGCACCACCACCGGCGGTCATTGAGATTGCCACGAACACGCCGACCACGATGACACCCATGAGGAGTCCACCGAGTGCCTTGACGCTGACGAGCGCGACGACTGCAGTCACGACGATCGGAATCAGGGACGGAATGATCATTTCGCGCTGAGCAGCCTTGGTTACAAGGTCTACACAGGCTGCATAGTCAGGACGCTCAGTCCCGTCCATGATGCCTGGCTTCTCACGGAACTGTCGACGAACTTCCTCGACAACCGCACCGCCTGCGCGGCCAACGGCCTCCATTGACAGTGCGGCGAACAGGTTGACCATCATGCCGCCGATAAGCAGGCCAATCAGAACCTCAGGGTTGCTGATCGAGAAACCTGCCGTGTCAACAGTCTTTGGCAGCTCACGCTCGAAAGCAGCGAACAGAACAAGAGCGGCAAGAGCGGCGGAACCGATTGCGTAACCCTTCGTTACTGCCTTAGTCGTGTTGCCAACAGCGTCAAGCGGATCAGTCACAGCGCGAACCTCAGCTGGAAGGTCTGCCATCTCGGCAATGCCACCAGCGTTGTCTGTGATCGGACCGAATGCGTCAAGGGCAACGATGAGACCGGTAAGTGAGAGCTGAGCCATTACGGCTACTCCAATGCCGTAGATGCCGTCTGTTCCGCCACCAGCAAGCTTCCAAGCGCCAAAGATGCCTGCGCACAGAACGATCGCTGGCAGTGCTGTGGCCTGATAACCCTGGGCAAGGCCCTGGATGATGTTGGTTGCGTGACCGGTCTGTGATGCCTCTGCCGTCTTCTTGACAGGTGCAAAACGGGTTGACGTGTAGTAATCCGTGATCACGAACAGGAGGGCAGTTACACCCAGGCCTACAAGTGAGCAGAAGTACAGCGCGTTAGCGCTTGGACCCGTTCCGTTGGTCGTCGAGAGGATCGCCCCGTCAAACATCCAGTGAGTCACTGGGTAGAAGGCAATAGCGGCCAGGATGCCTGACACAGCAAGCCCCTGATAGAGAGCCCGCTCAACGTTGCCAGCAGCTGACTTGACGGCAAAGGTTCCGATGATCGAAGCGATAATCGAAACGCCACCAAGAACAAGTGGGTAGAGCGCAACTGTCGTCGTCGCACCGTTGAAGGTGAGAACGCCCAGGAGCATCACGGCTACGGCTGTAACAGCGTAGGTCTCAAAGAGGTCGGCTGCCATGCCGGCGCAGTCGCCAACGTTGTCCCCAACATTGTCCGCAATCACAGCAGGGTTACGAGGGTCGTCCTCGGGAATGCCAGCTTCGATCTTGCCTACAAGATCAGCGCCAACATCAGCACCCTTGGTGAAGATACCGCCGCCAAGACGTGCAAACACGCTGATCAGCGAACCACCAAATCCAAGGCCAATCAGTGCATCGATTGCATGCTTGGGGGTCTGGCCCACAAACGAGGTCAGAATGCCGTAGTAAGCAGCAACTCCTGTAAGTGCGAGACCGACGACGAGCATGCCGGTAACGGCACCTCCGCGGAATGCCACATCAAGAGCTTTGCCTACTCCACCGCGAGCAGCTTCGGCAACGCGGGCATTAGCCCGAACCGAAACGTTCATCCCGATGAAGCCAGCTGCACCCGAAAGGATGCCGCCAATCAGGAAGCCAATGGCAACAGAGATGTTCTGGATGAAGATCAGCGCAACGAATAGAACAACGCCAACAATGGCAATCGTTGTGTACTGACGGTTCAGGTAGGCAGTCGCGCCTTCCTGAATAGCCAGGCTGATTTCACGCATCTTCTCATTGCCAGGCGAAAGCTTGAGCAACGACTGCGCGGTAACAACGCCGTATACAACTGCGGCTGCGGCACACACCAGGGCGAATACAACACCGTGGTCGTTCAGGAACTGAGTCAAGGGAGTCCTCCGGAGGGTCTCGGGACGGTCAATTACGGCGCCGGGATTGGCACAGGCCGCAAAACACGGCCCTACCG
Source organism: Actinomycetes bacterium (assembly GCA_037141275.1). Classification (GTDB taxonomy): domain Bacteria; phylum Actinomycetota; class Thermoleophilia; order Solirubrobacterales; family Solirubrobacteraceae; genus WLNJ01. The sequence goes on along the minus strand of JBAXCW010000017.1, from coordinate 2,148 downwards.
CTAAGTGCTGCAGAGCATACTTACCCCGCCGGACCCCCGTTTCCTCCCCGACCTACCTAGGTTGGCAGGAGCTGTCTGGTGCTGTTAGCTGCCGGGAACCCAAATACGGCTCGGGCGCTCTTCCGGCTCAGGGCCAGTGGCGCTCGAAGCACCTTCGCCCCCAGCTTGGCTGCCTGGCACGCTTGGGTCGTCATCCCCGCCCGCTTTGACGTAGGCGAGCTGAAGTTGCGACAGGGCATCCTTTACCGCCGGAAGCTGTTCAGCGGCGACGGTCTCTACCGACGGCAGCAACGCTCGAACCGCATCAATAGCAATCCTCACCTGCTCTAAGTCGCGTTCTCCCTCAGTCTCAGGAGCAGTGCCAGTCCGCCGCGCCGCAAGGTTGACGAGGGATACGACCGTTTGGAGAACAACATCACCAACGTGGACGCGACTCATCTCCTCCTCGAGCGCGGCGCGGATCTCTGCTTCCGTCGGCTGCCCTGGTGCTGGTGTGGCGTCTATTTCGTCTGATTCACTCATGCGACTGTCTCTGGAGCATAGGTATCTCCGGTCTTGCGTAGAAGTTCACCGTAGACCTCACGGATGCTCCTTCCCTCCGCAACCTCAGCTCGTTGCCTCTGCGTCGCGTTCAGTGCAGGAAGATCTGGGCTGATGCCATGCTCGGCGCGTACAGGCGCTGTCCATGAGAGAAGACGGTCCATGGACTCAGCGCCTGGGTATTCCACAAGCCGATCAAAGTCGATCATTTTGCCCTCAACGCCGAAGCGAATAGCTCTCCAGAAGTTCTCCTCAAGCAAACCGCGAGAGACATCGGGCATCGGAACTCCCTCGTCCTCATCGCGCGCTGCCTGAAGCACGCAGGCTGTAATCAACTGAGCAAGACCATCGCTCTCGGCCGCTGTCGGCTGAGCGTCACAAATCCGGACCTCAACTGTCCCAAAAGAGAGATGCGGCCTCACCGACCACCAGACTTGGGTGTACTCCACTATTGACTGAACAGCAAGAAGAGTCTCAAGATAGCGGCGGAAGCCATCCCAACTTCCATAGGCATCCGGGATTCCACACCTTGGGAAGCTCTTCGTGAAGATCTGGGTCCTGACCGAGTGGAGTCCCGTGTCTCGACCATCTAGGAATGGCGAGCTCGCAGATATCGCAAGCAACGCAGGCAAGACATGCCGAAGCCGATCACAGACCCGAACGGCACGATTGAGTCCATTGACCCCCACATGGACGTGCAAAGAGAAGGTGTTGTTGCGCGAGGCCACCCAGCGCAGATCGCTCTCGACCCTGCGGTAGTGGTCTGTGTCGATGATCTGCTGATCTCGGTAGTCGGCCCATGGGTGGGTTCCAGTCGCCGCGAGCGCTAGACCCTGCTCCCGCGCGAGAGCAAAAAGGCTTGCCCGGTGGTCCTGCTGCATCTGTTGTGCATGCGCAAGATTCTCTCCGCGCCCTGAGCGGATTTCAATCTCAGAACGGATCAGCTCTCCGGCAATGGCGGAGTCAAGGCTCTCGTGCGTCTTGGCAGCCAGCCTCAACTCATCAAACCTCGGAACAAGCTCCAAGCTCTTAGGGTCGACAATCGCAAACTCCTCCTCAAGGCCAACCGTCCCGTCAACGCTCGCCGCGAACACGTCCTCCGCGTCATGAAAGTCAATTCCGGGTGTCATGTCTAGTTAGGTGAGGTAGAAGTAGAGGGCGTAGAGAAGGTCAACCGCAGGCGACGATGTATGCACGGTCACCTCGGGAGGAACCTGCAGAAGCGTCTCTGAGTAGTTGAAGATAATCCGCACTCCGGCATCAACTAGACGATCCGCCAGTGGTTGAGCCGCAGCAGCAGGTACTGCAAGGACTGCGACAACGATCTCGTCAGCCACGACAGCCGCCTCGAGGCTGTCGGCGTGGCGAACCTCATGGGGACCAACCTTCTCGCCGACCTTGGCGGGATCCGAGTCGAACAGGGCCACAACACGGAAGCCATGGTCGGCAAACATGTCCGAACTAGCGATTGCCTTCCCCAAGTTGCCCGCGCCAAACAGCCCGATGTTGTGCTGCCCTGCGGTTCGCAAAATGTCCCTGATAGCCGTCACTAGGCCATCAACGTTGTAGCCAACCCCACGCTTGCCGAAGCGGCCAAATCCACTCAGA
>JBAXCW010000016.1:0-10968 GCA_037141275.1 Actinomycetes bacterium | reverse complement strand
CTCCTTGCCGAGGTCGAACGAGAGCTGGACCGTCTCGCCGAGCAGGCGCGAAAGAACGTTCTTGGCGTCACCAACAATCGGGATATGAGCAGGAACGTTCTTGGAAATCTCAGCCGGATCCATGTCGATGTGGATGAACGTGGCGTTGGGTGCAAATTCATCAAGCTTGCCGGTGATCCGATCATCAAATCGGGCACCTGCAGCGACGATCAGATCGGCTTCGTCCATGCCGTAATTGGCCGCTCTCGTTCCGTGCATACCGAGCATTCCAACCCACTGCGGATCATCTGCCGGATAGGCGCCAAGCCCCATCAACGTTGCCGTAATCGGGAACTTGCCGTAGCGAGTCAGAGCGATCAGTTCGGCACTTGCTTCAGCGTTGACAACACCGCCACCGGCGTAGATGATCGGCCGCTTCGCGTGAGCGAGTGCCTTCGCGGCAAGGCGAATCTGCCGCTGGTTGCCTTCAGTTGTTGGCTGGTATCCCGGAAGATTGATTTCCCCACCGGGGATGTATTCGATGTCGGCCTTCGAAAGGTCGACTGGGATGTCAACAAGGACAGGACCAGGCCTACCAGTGCTGGCGATGTGGAATGCCTCGTGGACCGCCCGTGGCAGATCTTGAGGGTCCTGAATCATGATCGAGTGCTTGACCAGCGGAAGGGTCATGCCCATCGTGTCGGCCTCTTGGAAGCCATCGGTTCCCAGCAGATCCGTTCGGACCTGCCCTGTGAAAAAGACGACTGGGACAGAGTCCATCATCGCGTCGCAGATTGGTGTTGCGAGGTTGGTCGCGCCTGGACCGCTGGTGCCGAAGCAGACACCGACTCGCCCCGTGGCCTTTGCGTAACCCTCAGCGGCATGGCCGCCGCCAGCCTCATGGCGAACCAATACGTGGCGAATCCCAGCGTCATAGAACGCGTCGTAGGTCGGCAGGTTTGCGCCACCAGGAAGGCCGAACACAACTTCAACGCCCTCCGCCTTAAGACATTCCATCAGTGCATCGACTGCGCGCATCTTGTGTGACCTCCTTCCGGACTTGAATCGCTTTGGCTTGTTCTGCAGGGGCTTGCGAGTTCCACATGCTCGGGTGAGTCTAACAAGCAACCGATCACCACCCTGCGGGCGAATGCGCCCGTTTCAGCCGCGTCGGCCGCCCAGCTCATCCCGACGCGACATCAGCTGCTGCTCCGGATACTCCAGATCCATTCCGCAGCCAGTGCAAAGCGTGTCTGAGATTGGCAGGACCTTTCCGCAGTTCTCACAGAGTCGTCGGGGTTCATCAACCGCGGCCCGACTGAAGACCGCAGCAATCAAGCCAGCTACTGGGACTAGGAAGGCGATACCAAACCAGATTCCCACTGGATTCCCCTTCGCGCGGGCGATCAGAGCCCCACCCAACCCGAAGAAGAACATGATCACGAGTAGCCCTAGGCCTTGCATCAGCCTCTTCTACCTGTCCAAAAGACGGTCAAAGCCCGGCCTCGAAGTTCAGGAGCCGGCGAGCTTGGAGATGATCAGGGCACGAACCTCGCCGCCGTCGGCGCGCCCTTGAGTAGCCTTCATAACAAGCCCGACGAGCGGGCCGAGGGCCTTCTGCTCCCCGGCGGCAACCTTCGCGGCGGCCTCAGGATCCGAGGCGATTGCTGCGTCAACCGCAGCAGAGAGCTCGTCTCCCCCGCCCACCTTCTCGAGCCCCTGGGACTCCACTAGGGCCGCTGGTGAGCCACCGTGCTCGATGACAGTGTCCAGAATGCCCCGAGCTGCTGCCGTTGTGATCTTGTCGTCTTCCAGAAGACCCAGAAGCTCGGCGAGCGCTTCCGGCTTAACCGTCTGGTCTGATCCCTCTTCAACCCGGGACGAAACCTCCCCGTTGACCCATGTCGCAACCAACTTGGCGTCGCAGCCTGCTCCGCGGATCGCGGCGGTTGCCTCGAACAGGTCTCCAAGATCCCCATTAAATGCCAGCCTCTGAGCAAGCTCAGCGGTCAGTCCAAAGTCCTCTTCATAGCGGGACGCCCGTGCGGCAGGCAGCTCTGGAAGCGAGTCTTGGGCGGCCTTTATCATCTCAGGGCCTACCGCAACTGGGAGCAGGTCTGGCTCCGGGAAGTAGCGGTAATCGTGGGCCTCTTCCTTTGACCGCAGTGCGGTGAGAGAACCGGACCGTGGGTCGAAATGAAGCGTTTCTTGAACAACTGTTCCGCCTGATTGGATGAGTTCACGTTGACGCTCGATCTCTGCCTCAATTCCCTTCTCCACAAAGCGGAATGAGTTCATGTTCTTAAGCTCTGTTTTAGTGCCAAGTGTTGTCTCTCCCACTGGGCGCAGGGAGATGTTGGCATCGCAGCGGAGCGACCCCTCCTCCATGCTGACATCGCTGATACCGAGGCTCTTGACCGTGGTCCGAAGGAGCGAAAGCCATTCCCTTGCCTGGGCAGCAGACCCGATATCAGGCTCTGTGACGATCTCAGCTAGTGGGGTGCCTCCCCGGTTGAAGTCCACGACAGATGAGTCCGCTCCCTGGATGCGGCCACTGGCCGATGAATGGACGAGCTTGGCGGCGTCCTCCTCAAGGTGGACGCGGTGGATCCTGACGCCGTCGAGGAAACCGCCACTGCAGAGAGGTTCATCAAACTGACTGATTTGGTAGCCCTTAGGAAGATCTGCGTAGAAGTAGTTCTTGCGGTGGAAGATCGAGCGGTCGGCAAGCTCACAGCCAAGCGCCAACCCGAGTCGGAGACCAAAGTCAACCGCCCGCTCGTTGATCACAGGAAGCGCGCCTGGAAGCCCTAGACAGACTGGACATGTCCGGGTGTTGGGATCCTCGCCAAAGACTGGCTCACAGCCGCAGAACATCTTCGTTCTAGTCGCCAGCTGGACATGGATCTCCAAACCAATGACGGGTTCTAGCTCAATCATGCGATCCACGCCGGGGTGCCGTTGAACTTAAGACCATCCTCGAGCGCTGCGGCAATCCCAAGTATGCGATTTTCAGAGAACGCTGGTCCAGCAATCTGGAAACCAACGGGGAGACCATCACTCAGACCGTTGGGAATTGAGATGGCTGGAATCCCCGCGAGGGACATTGGGACGGTGCAGAAATCACTGAGATACATCGAAAGTGGGTCCGCGGTCTTGGACCCCAGTTCGAAGGCAACCGAGGGACTTGTAGGCGTGACGATCGCGTCGAAGTCCTCAAACGCGGTGTCGAAATCCTGCGATATGAGCGTCCGAACCCGCTGCGCGCGACCGTAATACGCGTCGTAATACCCCGAAGACAAGGCGTAGGTCCCCAGCATGATCCGCCTCCTTACCTCTCGGCCAAAGCCTGCTGCACGAGTCGCTCCGTACATCCCGTCTAGGCCCTCATCAGGATCAACACGCAGACCAAAACGGACGCCATCAAGTCGTGCCAAGTTGGACGAGCATTCAGCCGGAGCTATCAAGTAGTAGGCGCTGAGGGCGTGCGGTGCGTGGGGCAATGGACACGGGGCAACGGTTGCTCCTAGCGACCGTGCAAGGTCTAGCGTGGCCTCAAACGCCTCTCGCACACCGGGCTCCACTCCTTCGCCGGTGAGCTCCTCGGGCACACCCAACCGAACTCCGGTCAGGTCCATCGGAACAACAGGCTCAACTGAATCAGGATGCTCAACCGAAGTGGCGTCGCGGGGATCCTTGCCTGTCATCTGCGAGTACAAGAGACCCGCATCAGCAACAGTCCTTGTGATTGGACCTGCTTGATCTAGAGAGGACGCGAACGCGATCATCCCGTAGCGCGAGACCGACCCATAGGTCGGCTTCAGACCGACGACTCCACAGAGAGCAGCCGGCTGCCGGATTGAGCCACCGGTGTCAGTCCCGAGAGCCCACGGCACCAGTCCCGCAGCTACAGCTGCAGCACTGCCGCCGCTGGACCCTCCTGGCACTCGTCCGCGATCCCAAGGGTTGAGAACTGGCCCGAAAGCGCAGTTTTCGTTGGACGAGCCCATCGCAAATTCATCCTGATGGGTCTTAGCAATCAGAGGCGCGCCAGCTTCCGTGAGGGCTTCCACAACCGTCGCCGTATACGGCGGCAGATACCCCTCCAAGATTTTCGATCCTGACTGACTGGGCACTCCTTCTGTGCAAAAAAGGTCCTTCACCCCAAGTGGCACGCCGCCCAGCGGACCATCCTCCCCACCAAGCTTGACGCTGTCAGCCACCCAACTCAGAGCATTGAGGTCATCCAAGCGGGCGCGATCGAGCCACGTGGCATGCAGGTCGGCCTTAGAAATATCGCCTGCCGCAACAGCAGCGACCGTTTCAGTCACCGAAAGCTTTGTGATGTCAGTGCTCAACTTCCACTCCCTGGAGGTGGGACTTCGAAGCCCTCTCCGTTGGTGGCCGGAGCCTGATCAAGAGCCTTCCCTCTAGACAGAGACTCGTGCGGAACATCTGGGCGCAACCAGCCCGTCTGTGCAACTGAATGGGCCGAAGGCTCGACCCCAGCAAGGTCAAGCTTGGAAATCATCTCAACGTGATCCAAGATCCCCGAAAGCTCCGCTGCGAGGACATCCACTTCCTCGTCCGAGATGGAAAGGCGTGCGAGCTTGGCGATGTGAAGTACCTCTGACCGGTCAATCATCAGTGGCCGATCCTATTGACCGGGCGAGTGCGCGTCGTGCGCGGCTTGATCAGCATCAATCACTGGCGCCGAGGGGTCCGGGTTGTTGCCCCTGCTCTCGTTCCGAAGACCCATCAAAGCGGTCGCCGCGATCAGACCGACTAGAGCGCATCCCAGCAGTCCCCCACGGACCACCACTCCGGTGGCTCCCAGCACATCAGGAGGCCAGATCAGGTTAAGCAGCACAATCACGAATCCGAGTCCAGCCAGCACGATCAGGAAGACATCAAACGCTAACGCGGTCGAGGCAGAGCGCCGTGCAGCCGTCGCAGGGACTACTCCAACCGCGAGCAGCGCAACCGCAAGCAGGAGCCATCTAACTATCCCGAGGGTCTCCCAGCCAGATAGCGGCGTCATATGCGGGAGATCTGACTTCAGCCAGTCACCCGCAAACAGAACCCACAGAAGCCCAGCTCCAAGAATCCCAAGAAAGTAATCCTCACTCCTAAGCCGACCGAGCCGGAAGCTCATGAGGCACCCCCATATGCGCCGAGAGTGTTCCTCAACAGCATCGCGATCGTCATCGGACCCACTCCGCCTGGCACTGGCGTTATGCAGCAGGCCCGCTCTGCAGCAGCCTCGTAATCAACATCGCCGACGAGACCGCCATCAACTCTGTTGATCCCAACATCGATGACCGTGGCGCCCGGCTTGACCCAGTCCCCAGAGATCAGCTTCGGAACACCTACCGCAGCAATAAGAACATCGGCTTCGAGGCACACCGCTGCAAGGTCCCGAGTATGCGAATGGCAGATTGTTACTGTGGCGTTTCGCTCGAGCAGAAGCGAGGCGAGTGGCTTACCGACTAAGGCGGAACGCCCAACGATCACGACATGAAGTCCGCCCAGATCGACCCCTTCGCGATCGAGAAGTTCGACGACACCCAATGGAGTACAGGGCCGCATGCCAGGCCTCCCCAATGCCAGCAGGCCAGCACTTGTAGGTGTGAGGCCATCAACATCCTTCTCGGGCGCGATCTCCCCCGTAAGAGAGCCAGCATCTAGGTGCTCCGGAAGAGGAAGCTGGAGGAGAATCCCGTCAACAGCAGCATCAGCATTCAGTCGAGCAATCACCTCGCTGATCTCCTCGGCACTTGCCGTTGCGCTCAGTTCATTGTGGAAGCCAACAAACCCAGCTTCCTCACATGCCTTGTGCTTGTTAGCCACATAGACCGCTGAGGCTGGGTCGTCCCCGACGATGATCGTTGCTAGTCCGGGAGCCCTCTGGCCCGCGGCGAGAATCACCTCGACGGCATCCGCAACCTCACCGCGTACCGCGGCGGCTACAAGTTTCCCGTCGATGACTCTCGCTGACACGCTTTTGAGACTAACGCTGCGCGTAGACCGTCGTCATGCCGGTGCCAGCGGGGCGAGGGCGGCGACAAGGCGTCGCTCAGCCCCATCAGACCCAAACCGGACGGCAACCACTCCACCGGGCTCTATCGAAGTCACGACGCCCGTACCAAACTGCTCATGGACTACATCGTCTCCAATCCGGAAGCTGACGCCGCTCTGGGCGCCCCCAGTTGCGCCGCCTGAGACAGCATCCATCAGCCACGAAGGAGCCTCTGTGACCCTCTCTTGGGCGCCTTCGACAAGCTCTGGCGGGATCTCATGCAGGAACCTGCTCGGAAGGCCGCCCATCCAGTTTCCGAAGACCATGCGTCGATGAGCCCAGGTCAGCCAGAGCTCTCGTTCAGCCCGTGTGATCGCGACATAAGCGAGCCTGCGTTCCTCCTCAACATTGCCCTCTTCAATCGACCGGGAGTGTGGGAACAGCCCCTCCTCGCAAGCGATTACAAATACAACTGGGAACTCAAGGCCCTTCGCGTTGTGGAGAGTCATCAGGGTTACGAGCCCCTCGTCGTCCTGCCGCTCGTCTGCGTCAGCTACCAGTGAGACCTGTGACAGGAATGCCTCGAGCGAGTTGTCCTCCTCATTGGCATCATGCTCGCGTCCAACACCGATCAGCTCTTGGAGGTTTTCAACGCGACCTTCGGACTCAATTGTCCGCTCAGCCTCAAGAGCCTCAATCAGACCGGTCTTGGCAAACATTTCCTCGACAAGATTCCCAGTCGACGGATTTGAGGCACGGACCTCGGCAAGGCTGGTCATGATCGCGACGAAACGGTCCAACGCCTTAACCGCCGCTGTTCCCAAGCCCGGAACGGCAGCTGGGTCAGCGACCGCCTCCATCACGGGGAGACCTGAGCTGTTTGCCCAGGCGAGAACCCGACTGACCGTGGTCGGGCCGATCCCCCTCCGAGGCGTATTCACAACCCTGGAAAAGGCCGCCTGATCAGCTGGATTGACAATCAGTTGCAGATAGCCAACCGCGTCGCGGATCTCTGCCCGTTCGTAGAACTTTGTTCCTCCAACTACTTGGAACGGAATCCCCTCCCGAGTCAGGCGGTCCTGCATCGCTCGGGAAGTGGCATTAGTCCTCGAGAACACCGCAATGTCATCTCTTGAGGTGCCCTCCTCCTCAAGGCGTGCAATCTGACCGGCGACGAACCGGGCCTCTGCGTGCTCATCTTCAAGGTCGATGATCTGGATCCGGTCGCCCTCACCCGATTCCGTCCAGAGACTCTTGCTCTTGCGCTCCTGATTGTTCGAAATGACTGCGTTGGCTGCCGAAAGAATGGTCTGCGTCGACCTGTAATTCTGCTCGAGCTTGACAACAACAGCGTCCGGGTGATCCTTCTCAAAATCCAGAATGTTGCGAATGTCAGCGGACCTAAAGGAGTAGATCGACTGGTCATCATCGCCAACCACAGCAAGGTTGCGCCGCTCCTGGGAGAGAAGGTTTAGAAGCCGATATTGCGCGTGGTTTGTGTCCTGATACTCGTCCACCATCACATGCTTAAACCGGCGGTTCCAACGCTGCCTTACCTCGTCATGACCCTCTAGGAGCCGAACGGTGCGGACAAGAAGGTCGTCGAAGTCCATGGCGTTCTTCTGCTCCAGCGAGCGTTCGTAAGACCGATACACCTCTGCGACTGTCTCCTCCCACCAGGAACCGGTGCTGTCTGAGTACTCAGCCGGAGTCAGCATGGCGTTCTTAGCGCGCGAGATCTCGCCCTGGACCGCCGCGGGAGCAACGCGCTTTGGGTCGTGCCCAAGGTCATCCAAAGTGCGTTTGATCAGACGCTTGGAGTCATCCTGATCAAAGATCGAGAACCCGGATGCATAACCGATCTTTTCACCATCGATCCGTAGGATTCGCGCACAGGCAGAGTGGAAAGTCATCACCCAAAGCCCTTGGGTTGATCGGTTGATTAGGTGCTCAACTCGATGGCGCATCTCTTTCGCAGCTCTGTTGGTGAAGGTAATGGCCAGGATCTCCGTGGCGTCCGCCTTCCCAGTAGCGACAAGCCATGCCAGCCGGTGAGTCAGCACACGGGTCTTCCCCGAGCCAGCGCCGGCGAGTATTAGAAGGGGTCCGGAATCGTGCGTAACCGCATCCCTCTGGGGCGGGTTCAGGTGCTCGAGGAGCTGATCGGCGTCAGGTGTATTGGGTGTGTTGGGTGCGGGCATAGCCCGCCCCACGGTAGCGGGCCGATCGGCCAGCCCAGAAAGGCCTGCTTAGGCCCCAGCTCCAGCGGCGGGGGGCGTCTCACCCGGGCGGGGTGGATCCTCAACTAACAAGGTAGGCACGGTGACCATCTGATACCCCCGTTGCCTCAGTCCCGAAATAATGCGTGGAAGAGCAGCAAGCGTCTGGGTCCTGTCGCCACCACCATCGTGCATCAGGATAATCGACCCAGATTGGACTTGCGACAGCGCATTCTGAACGATCACATCCGCCCCTGGTCGGGACCAGTCAAGGGTGTCGACATCCCAGAGGACGAGCAGCATCTTGCGCTTCTTGAGTAGCGCGAGTGTGGTCTGGTCGTAGGCGCCATAGGGAGGTCTGTAAAGCGAAGGCTTCGGCAGACCTAGGCCGGTCAGAGCATCTGAGGTGCGGTCAATCTCAAGCTTCTGATCAGCAACCGAAAAGCTTGGCATCTGGGGATGGGACCATGTGTGATCACCCACTGGGTAGCCAGCCTGATGTGCAGCCACGGTGTTTGTACCGAATGTGGAGATAACCCCTCCGACAGTGAAAAACGTGGCGCCCACACCCTCCTTGCGGAGAATCGCAAGTATCTGAGGCGTCCACTCGCTCGGTCCGTCATCGAAGGTCAGCGCAACCACTTTTCGACCCCCGCCTCCCCGGACGATGTACGGGGTCTGCTGATAGACGGATGCCACCGCGGCAGTCTCAATCACATCCTGCCTCGCTAGGAGCGAGTCTGGTCCGATTCCGCCGATCTTCAGGATTCGAGCCGCAAAACCAGTGCCATTGCTTCCTCCCTCAGACCCTCCCCCAAGCGCGGAAACACCCCAGACAACCACCGCAGCAAAGGCCAGTAGCGCTGCTCCCGCGGCACGACGGCGCCGTTGATAAACCGCCGCGGACGAATCCACGCGGGGGAATTGATGTGAGTCTCTCGAAGCCACAGGTCGATTCTGGCACAGACCGACGCATTCGCCTGCATCAAGGCCTGCCCGCCTAGCTGGTCAGTAGCCTCACACACGTGTCCGAACCAATCTGGCTTGTCCTCCCCACATACAACGAGAAGGAGAACCTCGAGTCGATCGCCGCTGCCATCAGCAAGCAGCTGGAACTCGCAGCTCCCGGGTCGTGGAACATTCTTGTCGTCGACGACAATTCGCCCGATGGAACGGGCGCAATCGCAGACCGCCTGAGCGTCGCCAGTGAGGGAAAGATCAAGGTTCTCCACCGGGCTGGCAAGGAAGGGCTAGGCCGCGCATATGTCGCAGGCTTCAAGTACGCCCTTGCCGAAGGCGCCCAGAAGGTCATCCAGATGGACGCCGATTTCTCCCATGATCCAGCTGACATTCCGCGCCTACTCGAGGCGTCGCAGACAGCCGATGTCGTTATTGGGTCTCGCTATGTGAGCGGGGGCGTGGTCCTTGACTGGGGCACAACACGGAGGGTCTTGAGTCGGGGAGGGTGCCGCTATGCCAGCACCATTCTTGGAGCCGAGGTCAGCGACCTAACAGGCGGATTCAAGTGCCTCAAGGCAAGCGCCCTGGAGGCCATCGACCTAGACACCGTCAAGGCCGAGGGCTATGTCTTTCAGATAGAGGTCACATACCGGGCGATGCTCCAAGGCCTCAAGATCGTTGAAGTCCCGATCGTCTTCAGAGACCGCCTCGCTGGGACCAGCAAGATGTCCAGCCGCATAGCAATAGAAGCCATGTGGTCTGTGCTCTCGCTCCGCCGGCGCACCGAAGCAGAGATGCGTCCGACCCCCAGAATCGCTCCCGAAGAGGCCTCGAGAAACTAGCCGCCGGCGCTTGTCGGACCCCGCCGTGGGGTCAGACGCCGTACTTCGCCGGGCTTGCTGCCTACCTCTCTCTCGACCGCATCTAGGCGGTCAGCGAGAGAACCGAGCGCGTCGGCTACAGGGTCTGGAAGGTGAGCCCAGTCCGCGTCTGGACCTGTCGGACGCTCGCCATCGACTCTAACCGGATGCCCTGGATTGCCGACAACCGTGGCGCCTTGGGGAACATCGTGGATCACAACGCTGTTGGCACCAATCTTCGCCCGGTCACCAACCTCGATCGGACCGAGAAGTTTGGCACCAGATCCAATCGTTACATCGTCTCCGACGGTTGGGTGCCGCTTGCCACCAGCAAAGCCCGTGCCCCCGAGCGTGACCCCTTGATAGATGGTCACATTGGACCCAATGCTGGATGTCTCTCCGATCACCACACCCATTCCATGATCGATGAAGAGGCCCTCGCCGATCTCTGCCGCCGGGTGGATTTCCACACCGGTGATAAACCGAGTTCCAGCTGCGATTACACGCGGTGCGATCGGAACTCCAGAGGAATGAAGCGCGTGCGCTACTCGGTGCGCCAATACGGCGTGAACACCGGGCCAAAGCGCAAGAATGGTGCCAGAACCAACACCCCGTGCAGCGGGATCGCGCTCCATTGCGGCTGTGACGACATGCCGAATCTCGTTCGCGACCTTTGAAAACAGCTGAACGCCTGGAAGAGCCATGTGTCTGACTCTAACGAGCCACCCCGTGCTGAGCAAACACTGCAGGCGGACTAGACAGCGCCGTCGCCAATTGCCCGCATAGAGAGCGATCAGGCTGGCGCGAAGAACGGTGCCGTTGCGTAACGCTCACCAGAGTCAGGCAGAACAACTGCCACTCGCTTCCCGGCTGCGTCAGCTGAACTGCAATAGGTCATGGCCCCCCACAAAGCCGCTCCGCAGCTCATCCC
>JBAXCW010000015.1:0-11205 GCA_037141275.1 Actinomycetes bacterium | reverse complement strand
CCAACCACAGTGCGTACGCGCTCTTCAACACTCATCTTCGCCTCCCTGTCCGCTTCTTGTTGTTGCGGGCTGGTGGGGGTCCACCCTTACCCTTCGGCTTCTTTACCTCAGGCTCGTCCTCAGCCTTGGCCGCAGCACCGGCTTCCTTGATCTTGGCCATAAATCCCTTTGTTTCCTTCTCTTCGGGCTCAGCCGCAACTGTTCCTCCCCCGGATTCAGCCAGGGCCTTTGCTTGCGCATGAGCGCCTCCGGCTGAGAAACGCTTGACGACGTACTGCTGTCCAACAGTCCAGGTGTTTGTTGTGATCCAGTAGAGGATCAGACCGGCTGGGAAGCTGAGGATGAAGAACACAAACACCAGTGGCATTGCCAGCATGATGTTCCGCTGGGTCTTGTCCATCGTCGTGGTCATCATCAGGCTCGAGCCCAACTGAGAACCGACGTAGAGGACGATCAGTGTGATCAGGACAGCCCCTGTGGCCTTTGATGTCAGATCCGGGATGAAGAGGAACTGCTGCCCGGTGGGCAGTGGACGTACATCCGAGCAGGTGATCTTCTCAACGGTCGTGTGATGTTGAACTGCGTACGCAGTGATGCTTGGACAGATGTCGGTCTTCAGCTGCTGCCTAAGTAGGTAGAACAGCGAGATAAACACTGGCATCTGCGCAAGTAGTGGGAGGCAGGATGCGAGTGGGTTGATCTGGTTCTCACGGTAGAAGCCCATCAGCTCTTCGTTCAGCTTGGCGCGCTTCTCAGTCTTTACCGCTGCGCTATCACCAGGCTTACCTTTGTACTTGGTCTGGATCGCCTTAATCTCAGGCTGGAACCGCTGCATCCGTTGCATCGAGCGGATCTGTTTGATCGTGAGTGGAACCAAGACAGCCCGGATTAGCACTGTCATCAGGATGATTGCCCAGCCCCACGAGCCGACGACAGAGTGGATGGCTACCAGCACCTTGCCGAAGAAATCGATTAGCGGCTGCAGTGCGTCGCTGATTACGTTCGCAGTTATGAACAGTCTGTTCACAGTTGATTGATCATTTCGTGTTGATGGTTAGGACACGTCTTCGCCGCGCGAAAGAGTCTTTGGTCAGCAACCTTGTCCACACCGCCGTGGCTGAACGGGTTACACCGAAGGACCCTCCAAGCAGTGAGGACCAGGCCACGGAGTATGCCCAACTCCTCAATCGCTTGAATTGAGTATCGCGAGCAGCTCGGCTCGTAGCGACAGCGTGGAGCAAGTGATGGTGAGATCCAGTTGGACCAGAAACGAACGGGGAGAGTCACCAGGTGGCGAGCAATCACAGTGATACGAAGTGTCTTAGGCATCTACAGAGCCCTCGTTACCCTCATCTGTCTTCGGGAGGGCACCGGCCTGTATGAGTAGCTCATCCAGTTCCTTAACCACACCTTCTAGCCCTTCGCGGTCACAGAAGTCCGAAGCCCCAGTCCTAGCAACGACAACAATGTCAGTCCCAGGCTTGATCTCGGTGAGCTTGGCTGTAAACGCTTCCTTCAGCAGCCGCTTGACTTTGTTTCGCTCAACAGCCCCGCCTACCTTGCGCGATACAGAGAGCCCAAGCCGGGCAACCTCGTCGTCCCCGCGAGGGAACGCGTGGAGTACAAACAGCTTGGTTGCGTGGGAGCGACCGGACCTGTAAACACGATCGAAGTCAGCACTACGGGTAATCCTCCCGCGGCGACCGGAACTGCCAGCCACTAGACGGTGAGGCGTCGGCGACCCTTGGCACGGCGGCGGGCAAGAACCCGACGGCCAGCCTTCGACGACATCCGCTCTCGGAAGCCGTGCGTGCGTGCGCGTTTGCGCTTCTTGGGCTGGTAGGTGCGCTTCATTGCTTGGAGAACCTTACCGTCCATCAGGCCTTGATGTCGTGCGGGAACTGAAAAGGCCGAAAAATGCGGGAAGTCCTGCTTTCTCAAGACCAGCCCTCCTCTAGTGTCGCGAGTCGTTGAGAAAAAGCACCTGAATGTCAATCACAGACCTCGAAACCACCTGGAACCGAATCCGCTCTGATCTGCGGGACGCTGTCAGCGACTCAACATTCCAGGTTTGGTTGGAGCCACTCAGGCCGGCGCTGATGGAAGACCACGTTCTGGTGGTCGAAGCTCCAGACTCAATCCGCCACTGGGTAGAAGGCCGTTTCACAGACCTAATCGCGCAGGCAGCTCAGCGAGTGACTGGTAGCTCTACAACAGTCGAGCTGACCGAGCCTGGCAAAGTCACCGACATCCGTGAGGTCTTAGGTTCAAGTACAACTCGAGGGTTTGAAAATGATTCCTTTGCAGCCCATTCCCCAACCCTCGACCTTGACCCGAAGCTTACGTTTGACCAGTTTGTAATTGGTGAAAGCAACCGACTGGCTCACGCGGCAGCGCTGGCTGTCGCCGAGCAACCGTCCCAGACTTACAACCCGCTCTTCATATACGGCCCACCTGGAGTCGGTAAGACCCACCTCCTGCAGGCGATTGGAAACCTCGTCCGTGAGGCCCAACCCGACGCTCGTATCGAATACACGACAGCGGAAGACTTCACCAACGGGTTTGTCCACTCAATCCGCCAAGGCGACACGCGGGAGTTCAAGTCGAAGTTCAGGGATGTTGATCTCCTCTTGCTCGACGACGCCCAATTCCTTGCCAGCAAAACCAAGACTGAGGAAGAGTTCTTCCATACCTTCAACAGCCTGATCAGTAGTGGCGCTCAGGTTGTAATCACTTGTGACAGGACACCAGCTGACCTTGACTCCTTAGAAGTCCGTCTTCGGGAGCGCTTTGCGGCTGGACTCGTCGCGAATGTTGAAAGCCCTGAGATCCCTACCAGGCTTGCGATTCTCACTATGCGCGCAAACCGAGACCAGCTCGGTGACATACCCCGCGAAACCTTAGAAGCCATTGCCTCGCGAATCAAAGGCAACGTTCGGAGTCTTGAAGGCGCCCTCATCCGCGTTGTTGCCTATGCCTCTCTAACGGGCGTGAAGGTGACGCGTGAGCTGACAACTCAAGTTCTGGATCAGCTCTACCCGGGCGCTACCAACGCTCCGGTCCGTAAGGGTGTTGGTGAGATCAAGACATTGGTAGCCAGCACCTATGGAGTGACCGAAGCTGACCTTGACTCTAGGTCAAGAGCGGCAGAGTTTGTTTGGCCCCGCCAGGTCGCCATGTATCTATCCCGTGAGGTTGTTGGTGAGCCTCTGCCATCCATTGGGAGGCAGTTCGGTGGCCGTAACCACTCAACAGTTCTCAATGCTTGCCGTCGTGTGGCAGACAGGATCTCTGTTTCACCAGAAGATGCTCTCGCTGTCCGCTCTTTAGAGCGCCTTGTTTCCGGTGAAGCCGACCGGGAAGACTGAAACGATCTTGAGTTATCAACGTAATCAACACAATCATCTGACCTATGTCCTCTACATCTGAAAAGGGAACAATTGGATTGAAGATTGAGCGGGATCTACTGCTCGAAGGTCTTCAGTCCGCTACCCGTATCGCTTCCTCGAAGACGAGCATCACTGCTCTGAGTGGTGTCCAGCTTGCTGCGGGACCAGACGGTATTGAACTACGAGCAACAGATCTAGAACTTTCATTGAGGCTTCCTCTCGCCGGTGAAGTGACTTCCCCTGGTGAGGTAGTCCTCCCAGCCAGACTCTTCACGGATGTTGTTCGTGCACTCCCCGCCGGTCAAGTAACACTCAAGGCAAGAGCCTCCCAGCAGGATGTAGAGATCACCTCCGGTTCGGCTACTTTCGACCTCAAGACACTCAGGGCAGAAGACTTCCCAACTCTTCCTCAGTCGAGCGGAGATTCAGTCGTTGTTCTCCCAGCGGAAGTTCTAGACGCAACGATTCGTCGGGTTGAACGGGCAGCAAGCACGGATCCCTCAAGGCCAGTCCTGACAGGCGTTCTAGTACAAGCTGAAGCCAGCACACTACGGATGGTTGCAACTGACTCCTACCGGCTCAGCGTCAAGGAAACAACACTAGAGACACCACTCACGAACGGGTTTGAAGCAAACGTTCCCGCAAGGGCTCTCCAAGAGGCTGTACGTCTCTCGAAGGGAACGAAGGGCGACCCCGCCGCTGACGGCGAAGAGGCTCCAGCGAAGGGATCTGTCCGAATCGCAGTCCAGGAGAATCAGATTGTCTTCGACCTTGATGGCACTGTTCTCGCCTCCCGGCTAATTGACGGACAGTTCCCTAAGTACAAGGAGCTCATCCCTGACAAGTTCGATCACGAACTTAAGTTCAACAGCGCTGAGCTCTCAGATGTTGTTCGGCGGATCAGCCTGCTCGCCCAAAGAACCAAGCCACTAACACTCTCCTTCGAGAAGGGCTCACTGACTATTAGTGCTGAGACACCAGACATCGGCGAGGCTAGAGAATCGATTCCGATCAATTACGACGGTGAGGCGCTCGAGATCGGCTTCAACCCCGACTACCTCCGTGATGGGATCGAGAGCGCTGGTGACGAGGAGATTGTTCTCAAGCTTCTGACAGCCAATCGTCCAGGACTGATCGAGTCAGGATCCGAAGGCGGGTTCCTCTATCTGATCATGCCGATTCGCCTCGGCAGCTGATCAGGGACTAAGTCGACTGCATGCGGGTCCTCGATCTGGATCTGCGGGACTTTCGTAGTCACCACAGGTTTCACCTCAAACCAGGGGCGAGCCTGACAGTCATAGCCGGACCAAACGGGTCGGGTAAGACAAACGTCCTCGAGGCGCTCCATTTTGGCCTGACGGGAACTTCCTGCAGGGCCGCAATGGATCGACAGACCATTGCCTGGAAGGAGTCGACGACCAGGGTTGAGGTGGGTTTCGAGAACAACTCAGTCGTCCACACAACAGCGGTGGCACTGCAGCGTTCAGGGGAGAAGTTGACGACCCTCGACGGAGCAGCACCCGAGCGCTTTGAGGCCGGATTGGACCGCCCCGCAGTCCTCGTTTTTCTACCTGATCGCCTGAGCCTAATAACTGGGAGTCCAACTGAACGCCGGTCCCATTTTGATCAACTGACCGCATCACTAGACCACACCTCCTCAGCCATGAAAGTCTCATACACGAGGGCACTAACACAACGAAATGCATTACTGGGCTCAGCTCAGAGAAGCGGTTCAACACCAAGCAGCCTGAGCGCTTGGAATGAACAGCTGACCGAGCTCGGGACTGGACTGATTCGCTCCCGCGACGAGACGGTCGAAGCGCTTTCACACCCAATGGCTGAAGCCGCTGCCTCGCTTGGGTTGACTGGTGAACTAGTTCTCACACACAGACCTGGTGGGGCCCGCGACCCAGATACTTTTAGAAGTGAGCTGGAGGAGAGAACCCAACAGGACATCAATCGTGGTTTCACGGGGTACGGCCCACACCGCGCCGAGTTCATCTTCAAGAGGGAGGGCCACGACCTCAAATCGACCGGCTCCCAGGGCGAAAAACGGATGGCTCTTCTCTCACTCCTGCTTGCCGAGCGAGAGCTGATTACTCAACGAACAGGAACTACCCCACTGCTTCTACTCGACGACGTGATGAGTGAACTAGACGCTGACCGTCGGCAGTTCCTGACCGACACCGTCTATGGGGTCGGCCAGTGTGTGATTACAGCAACTGAATTCGAGCATGTTCCAGCCCCAAAGGATGACGCGGTCGTCCTGATTGCCTTGGGGCAGCCACCGGAAAAGGAGTTACGAGCCGCATGAGACGAGGTAGGGAGCGCCCACTCTCCGGGGCCATCAACCGCCTTGTGGACTCACTCGCCCCAACGGACCCCGTCGCAAGGGTGGCAGGGGCTTGGCCGGACCTTGTTGGTGAGGCGATGGCGAAGCACACAAAACCTGTTGCGCTGAAGGGTGGAGAGCTTAAGATTGAGTGTGCGTCAAGCGTCTACGCACAGGAGTTGGACTTGCTCTCACGGCGGGTCATCAAGGCTCTCTCAGAGCGCATTCCGGACGCACCTGTGAGCAGTCTCCACTGCGTTGTTGCGAAGCGCTGAGAAAAGCCGCGAAAATGCCGCAAAATCAGGCTATTTGGGGGCAATTTGGGCCCTTGTTCCGGGGGCCTGTGTGGTATCGTTAACGATGCCTTCAGAGGGGCTTTCAAAACGCTTCCAGCCGCTGTCGCGTTGCCCCAAGTAGCTATCTGAAGAGCAACCTCATTATGAGCGATAAGAACAAGCCAGATACCGCTGAAACCGGATACGACGCCCAGGACATCACAGTCCTTGAGGGACTGTCTGCTGTCCGCAAACGCCCTGGTATGTACATCGGGTCAACGGGCCCCAGGGGACTACACCACCTCGTCTATGAGGTTGTCGATAACTCCGTCGATGAGGCCCTTGCCGGCCACTGCAAGCGGGTAACGGTCACCATTCACCAAGATCTCTCCGTGACGGTTACCGATGATGGCCGAGGGATTCCAGTTGCAGAGCACAAGACCGAGAAGAAGCCCGCCGTCGAGGTTGTCCTCACAGTCCTTCACTCAGGTGGCAAGTTCGGCGATGGCGGCGGCTACAAAGTCTCAGGCGGTCTACATGGAGTCGGCGTGTCTGTGGTCAACGCACTCTCCGAGAAGCTTGAGATTGACATTAGCCGCGACGGCCATCACTGGACTCAGGAGTACCGCCGCGGTGACCCTCAGAACAAACTGGTCAAGGGCGAAGCGACAAGCGAGACCGGAACAACCATCAAGTTTCTTCCGGATACTGAGATCTTCGAAACTCTTGAGTTTGAGTTCAAGGTTCTCGAGGACAGGCTCCGAGAGACGGCATTTCTTACACGTGGCCTGAACATCCTCCTCACGGACGAACGTGAGACCGGGGACGATGGCAAGCCGAAGCATGTTGAGTTTGAGTACGAAGGGGGAATTGAAGACTTCGTCCGCTACCTCAACGAGGGTCGCGAGACAATACACAAGAAGATTGCAGCCTTTGTCGGAGAGTCGGATGAGGGTGCCCTTGAGATCGCAATGCAGTGGAACGGGACCTACCAAGAGTCGGTCTTCTCTTTTGCCAACAACATCAACACGCATGAGGGTGGATCCCACCTCTCCGGGTTCCGGTCAGCGCTGACCAGGACTCTCAACAAGTACGCACGCGACAAGGGCTTCCTTAAGGAGAAGGACGACAACCTCTCCGGTGACGACGTTCGTGAGGGACTTACGGCTGTTGTATCCGTCAAGCTCGCTGACCCTCAGTTCGAGGGGCAGACCAAAACCAAGCTCGGAAACCCCGGAATACAAGGCTTTGTTGAGACAATCGTCAACCAGGGCCTAGCGGAGTTCCTTGAGGAACACCCAGCCGAAGCCAAGCAGATCATCAACAAGTCAATCTCAGCCTCACGTGCCAGAGAGGCCGCGCGCAAGGCCCGCGACCTGACTCGTCGCAAGTCAGCGCTTGAGTCAGGCACCCTGCCCGGCAAGCTTGCTGACTGCGCTGTGAAGGACCCATCACTCGCCGAGATCTTCATTGTCGAGGGTGATTCCGCTGGTGGATCAGCCGTCACAGCACGAGACCGTCACACCCAGGCCATCCTTCCGCTCAGAGGCAAGATCCTCAATGTCGAGAAGAGCCGTATCGACAAGATCCTCCAGAACGACGCGATCCAGGCGCTGATTACAGCAATCGGAACTGGTGTCGGCGAGGAGTTCGATATTGAGAAGGCTAGGTACCACAAAATTGTTCTCATGACTGATGCTGATGTCGATGGTGCTCACATTCGAACACTGGCACTAACACTTCTTTTTAGGCAGATGCCGGAGCTGATCGACGCAGGATTTATTTACATCGCCAAGCCGCCGCTCTACAAGCTCAAGTCTGGGCGCCAGGAGAGGTACATTGAGAAGGAGTCCGAGCTTGAGGAAGTCCTCCTTCAAGACAAGTTTGAGAAGTTCGAGATCATCGACGCTGGTGGAAAGTCAACCAAGCTGACCGAGGCGCGCTGGCAGTCACTAGGGAAGCTTCTCCGCGATCACGAGGGCTGGTCAGGCCGCCTTCGCGCTGAGCACGGGACTGAGCTCTTCGACCTTCTGACCACAACCCATGTCTTGGATGAAGGCATCAAGGACGCCAAAAGCCTTGTCGCCCTGGTCAAGGCTGAGACAGCACCGGAGAAGCCTTGGGTACTGGCGTTCGTCAGCGAAGACCCACTCGGGGTTGACGTCAGCGCCGTTGAGCGTTCAACTGGCCTCATGCGGACCCACCGGATTCCGACCGCCGTGTTCGAAACAACCGAGTACCGCCGACTTTCAGAGACACAAGCCAAGCTGTCGGCGCTTGTGGGCGTCGCCCCGTTCAAGGTGTCACTTGGTGAAGCTGAGGACGATGCTCTCTCCTACGGCGAGCTTCGCGACACCGTGATGGCACTCGCGCAGAAGGGAATTGAGATCTCGCGATTCAAGGGCTTGGGCGAAATGAACCCAGACCAGCTGCGCGAGACAACAATGGACCCTGAGAGCCGGACACTGATGCAGGTCACATTGACCGATGCGGTTGAGGCGGAGCGACTCTTCTCAACCCTGATGGGCGATGTTGTAGAGCCACGACGCGCGTTCATCGAGACGCACGCCCGAGAGGTAGTCAACCTTGATGTCTAGGAGCGGAACAGCATGGGCGTAGATCAGTTGGGCGGTGGCAACATTGAGATTCGGACGATCGAAGACGAGATGCGCGCCTCGTACCTCGACTACGCGATGTCGGTCATCGTTGGCCGTGCCCTTCCAGATGTAAGAGACGGTCTCAAGCCAGTACATCGCCGCGTGATCTATGTGATGAACGAGCTTGGCCTTCAGCCAAACCGCCGGTACGTCAAGAGCGCCCTGATTGTCGGCGAAGTAATGGGCAAGTACCACCCGCACGGCGACAGCGCCATCTACGACGCCCTCGTGCGTCTAGCCCAAGACTTCTCGATGCGCTATCCACTCGTCGACGGACAGGGCAACTTCGGCAATGTCGACGGCTACTCCGCCGCAGCCATGAGGTACACCGAGGCCCGCCTTGATCGCCTGGCCACAGAGCTCCTGCGCGACCTGGACGCTGACACTGTCGACTACGCGCCGACCTACGACTCCTCGCGCCAAGAGCCACTCGTCCTTCCAGCCCGCTTCCCGAACCTGCTCGTCAACGGCTCGTCAGGCATCGCCGTTGGTATGGCAACAAACATTCCACCGCACAACCTTGGTGAAGTAATTGGCGCCACCATCGCCTACATCGATGATCGGGAGATCACGACCGAGGGCATGATGGAATACGTCAAGGGCCCTGACTTCCCGACAGCGGGCACGATTCTTGGCCTGACAGGCATCCACGACGCCTACCGAACCGGCCGAGGCCGCGTTCGCATCCAGGCACGGGCTGGCATTGAGCCGATCGGACAGGGTCGCGAGGCGATCATTGTCACGGAACTTCCGTATCAGGTCCGTAAGGGTGGAGAGGGTGGCCTGATCGTCAAGATCGCCCAGCTTGTCCAGGAGAAGAAGATCACTGAGATCAGCGATGTTCGCGACGAATCAGACCGCCACGGAATGCGGATTGTGATTGAGCTCAAGCGCGACTCCAACCCAAGGGTTGTGCTCAACAAGCTCTACAAGCACACCCAGATGCAGAGCACCTTCGGAGTCAACATGGTTGCCCTCGTTGACGGAGTACCCAAGACACTTGGTCTCAAAGAGATCATCGTCCACTACGTTGAGCATCAGCGCGAAGTGGTCGTTCGCAGAACCAAGTTTGAGCTGCGGCAGAAGGAAGCCCGCGCCCACATTCTTGAGGGACTGCTTATCGCTCTCGACCGGCTTGATGATGTCATTGAGCTGATCCGTGGATCCAAGGATCCGGATGTTGCGCGCGACGGTCTGATCAAGAACTTCGACTTGAGTCGAGTCCAGGCACAGGCAATCCTTGACCTTCGACTGCAGCGCCTCACAGCACTTGAGTCGGGCAAGATCCGCGGCGAGCACTCCGACATCATGGAACGCATTCGCGAATTGCGCGACATCCTTGGTAATGAGGGTCAGGTAATGACCATCATCAAGGAAGAGCTTGCAGAGATCGCCGAGACCTATGGCAACGAGCGCAGAACTGACATCTCACCATCCGAGGAAGACCTCGACATTGAGGACCTGATTCAAGACCGGCAGATGGTTGTGTCCATCACCAACAGCGGCTACGTCAAGGCTGTACCGCTCGATACGTACCGGAAGCAACATCGCGGCGGTGTAGGTGTAACGGGAATGGGCACCAAGGAAGGCGATTGGATTGAACATCTCTTCGTCTGCTCCACACACGACTACCTTCTCTTCTTCACCAACAAGGGCAAGGTCTACCGGACCAAGGTCTACGAGCTTCCGGAAGGCACACGGACCGCCCGCGGCCGCGCGCTCGTCAACGTCTTGCCGCTCCGCGAGGGCGAGCGAGTGCAGTCCGTCCTCTCAACCCGTGACTTCAAGGAAGGCAAGTATCTGGTCTTCGCAACACGCGGCGGAATGATCAAGAAGACCGAGTTCCTCGCCTACAACACGCCAATCAAGGCCGACGGAATTATCGCCATCAAGATTCGCGACGACGACGAACTTGTTGCGGTTCGCCGAACCTCCGGTGAGGACGAGTTGATCATGGTCTCCAAGTCCGGGCAGGCGGTCCGCTTCAGCGAGGATCAGACACGCGCTATGGGCCGCGACACCAGCGGCGTCAAGGGCATGAATGTCTCCCAGAAGGGCAACGAGGTTCTCGCGATGGATGTCGCTGACCCAACCAAGGAGCTCCTCGTTATCACGGAGAATGGCTATGGCAAGCGAACACCTATTGACCAGTACCGCGAGACCAAGCGCGGAGCCATGGGCGTTAAGACCATCAAGCTGACCGACGAGCGCGGCGGACTAGCCGGCGCACTTGTTGTCAAGGAGCACCAGGACCTCGTATTCGTGTCCCAGGGCGGAATGATTCAGCGTACAAGCGTCCGCGGAATCAGCCAGCAAGGCAGAGCCACGCAGGGTGTTCGCGTAATGAAGTTCCGCGAGGATGACACTGTGGCAGCAGTCGCTCTGATCGCCGATGCGACGCCTGAGGATGAACTCCTTGATGGCCAGGATGAGCTCACCGCCGATCCCGGGGAGACCACAGATGCCGCCGCCGAAGCGGTCGAAGAGGATGTCCTTGAGCCCGAAGATCTGGACGAAGAAGAGCTTCAGACCGTCGAAGAAGAGGTAGAAGA
>JBAXCW010000014.1:0-11368 GCA_037141275.1 Actinomycetes bacterium | reverse complement strand
ATTCTGGAGAGCAGCCCACCTCCGCCACGCGCATCCTTGCTGGGGCTGAGGGAACGGCAGCGGCTGCAACGGTGGACTCACCTCCAACCACGGCCCAGCGTCAGGCACGGCCTCCTCGCAATCCTCAGCGTGACCGGCAAGCCGCTCCTAGCGCCCCCGCTGAGAGGCGCAAGAACGTGGCAATGCGACGCCTCGTCGCCTTCCTTACCGTCGTAGCACTGCTCGGTGCTGGCGCTGGCGCGGCGATCTATGCCACTCGGAGTACCGGCAGTGGCGTCAAGCTCCAACAGGTTTCGGGTAGCGATGCTCGGCAGGCCGTGCAGTCAATGCGCGACCTGATCAACGCAAATACGCCCTAGTTCCTCAGGCGTCCCACGGGTTTGCGCCAGCCCTGAGCGCAGCTGCGACAGCAGGCAAGGTGTTATCAGCAACTGCATCGCGAAGCCGATCCATCAGCCTCGCAATGAAGTAGAGGTTGTGCAAGGTGATAAGCCGCATGACCGTGTGTTCCTTCGCTCGAATCAGGTGGTGCATATATGCCCTGGTGAAGCCCTCAGAACAGGCTGGGCAACCGCATCCCTCAGACAGCAGGCGGCTGTCGTGCCTTGCCGTCGCACGAGTCAGGTCCAACCGCCACCGGTTGTCTGGGTCGGCAACGACTGCGGTCCCGTGGCGACCGATCCGGGTTGGCATCGCGCAGTCAAAGGTGTCGATTCCAAGCTCGACGCCGCGGATCAGGTCATCTACATCACCAATACCGAGAAGGTGCCTTGGGCTGTCGGGTGCGACGCGGTCAAGCTCATCGGTGGACCAGCTGACCACTTCGTACATCTGTTCCTTGTTCTCACCGAGTGATCCGCCAATCGCGATGCCATCAGGGTTGCGGGCAGCAACGGCCGCAGTCGATTCACGCCGCATGTCCTCATAGACACCACCTTGGACAATCCCGTAGACCATCTGCCATTCAGGCCCGTTGGCCCTGTGCCACGACAGGCAGCGGTCCAGCCAGCGGTGCGTTCTCTCTGTGGACTTAGCCGTGTACTCGCGCGTCACGTGGAACGGGGTGCACTCGTCGAAGACCAGCGCAATGTCAGAACCGAGTTTGGCCTGAACCTCCATCGATGTCTCTGGCCCCATGAACATCTCAGCCCCGTCCACATAGGAGCGGAAGCGGACGCCCTCCTCGTCGATGCCAAGAATGCGGCCCTGCCTGCCAGGCCCGTTGGCACTACGGCCCTTCACTTCATCGGCCACAGTCCCATGCCCCATCGAGAACACTTGAAAGCCGCCTGAGTCGGTGATGATCGGTCCGGGCCAGCGCATGAACTCCCCAAGCCCTCCAAAGTCCGCGACTAGGTCGGCTCCGGGTTGGATCATCAAGTGGAACGTGTTGCCAAGGATCATCTCGAAGCCGAGCTGCTCGACTTCGCGCGGAGTCAGTGACTTGACTGTCCCCTTCGTCCCAAGCGGCACAAATGCCGGCGTCCGCAGGTCTCCCCGATGCAGGTGGAGTACTCCTGAACGTGCTTGCGAGTCGCTCGCGCGGGCTTGGATCTCAAATCTGTTGTGGCCCTCTGGACTCGCTTGTGTCATGGCGCCAGAGACTAACGGTGTCCGGCCGACGCGGCCGATGGGAACATCAGCCGTTGATCAGCGAGACGCCGGTCATACCGGCTGGCTGCTCAATTCCAAGAATGCCAAGCAGCGTTGGTGCCACGTCAGCCAGCACGCCACCCTCGCGAAGCGTCGGCCCATGCGTCGTGACGATCAGCGGCACGGGATTGAGAGAGTGGGCCGTGTTGGGACTCCCATCAGGCTCGAGCATGTTGTCCGCATTGCCATGGTCTGCTGTTACGACACAGACACCACCCGATGCGTGAACTGCCTCGATGACAGTCCCGAGGCAGCGATCAACGGTCTCAACCGCCTCGACCGCGGCGGGAATAGAGCCCGTGTGGCCGACCATGTCAGCGTTGGCAAAGTTGATGATTCCGAAACCAGGTTCGTCCTGTTCCCAAGCGGAGACAAACGCGGCTGCTGCCTCAGGCCCACTCATGGCGGGCTTCATGTCGTAAGTCGCAACATCGCGGGGTGACTGAACCATCTCGCGTCTCTCGCCCTCATATGGGGCCTCCTCGCCACCGTTGAAGAAGTAGGTGACATGTGGGTACTTCTCCGTTTCAGCAACATGCAGCTGACGAAGGCC
This sequence comes from Actinomycetes bacterium, assembly GCA_037141275.1. Taxonomy (GTDB): domain Bacteria; phylum Actinomycetota; class Thermoleophilia; order Solirubrobacterales; family Solirubrobacteraceae; genus WLNJ01. The sequence continues at coordinate 9,162 of JBAXCW010000014.1, read as the reverse complement.
CGCTCCAGCGATGACAGACGAGATGGTTACATCAGGACGGTGAGGTGGAAACGCGACCGGGTAGGGCCAGCCCTCGACATACTCCGTCATCGACGCCAACCGCCCGACTGGTTCAACCCCACGCCGGTCAACGTCTGCAAATGAGGTGTCAGCCAAGGCGCGCACGATCTCCCGCATCCTGTCCGGCCGGAAGTTGAAGCAGATGACAGAATCGCCGGGCCTGATGGCGGTGTCGTCCCCGACAGTTGTGGGCAGGATGAACTCGTCGGTTTCCCCCCGCGCATAAGCAGCCTCTACGGCCTCAGATCCAGTTGTTGAAGCAAACTCCCCTTGGCCGCCCAGCATCAGGTCAGCGGCCTTCTGAACACGGTCCCAGCGGGAATCCCTGTCCATCGCGAAGTAGCGCCCGATCACACTTCCTACTCGGGCCTTGCCGGCCTTTGCGCACCAGGCGTCAACCTTGGTGAGATACCCGGCGCCAGCAGTGGGCAACGTGTCCCTCCCATCGGTGAACGCATGGACAATCACCTCGCCAGTTGAGGCTGTGGAAACTTGGGCAATCAAGGCCTGAAGGTGGTCAAGGCTTGAGTGCACCCCACCATCTGAGACAAGGCCGATCAGATGCGTACGCGTCGCACCCTTGACAGCGTTGAGGAGAACTTCATTCTCATCAAACTGACCATCCGCGACCGCCTCGTCGATCCGCATCAAGTCCTGCCTGATCACGCTCCCGGCGCCAAGGTTGAGGTGTCCAACCTCGCTGTTGCCCATCTGCCCCTCAGGGAGCCCCACGGCGGGCCCGCAGGCCGTCAACGTCGTGTGCGGGTAGGAACTCCAGATCTCGTCAAAGACCGGCGTGTTGGCCATCTCAACGGCGTTACCGGGGCCGGCGGGAGCAAGACCCCAGCCATCAAGAACGATCAGCACCGCGCGAGGCGCCGGCAGAGCTTCGGCTCCGGGCCGGATTGTCATCAGCCGGCAGCAACCATGTCGCCGAATGACTCCGGATCAAGCGAAGCTCCACCAATCAGGAGCCCGTCACAGTCTGGAAGGGAGAGAAGCTCAGCGGCATTGTCAGGCTTGGCTGACCCGCCGTAGAGAATCCTGACCGCCGCAGCAGCCTCTTCGCTCCGCTCCGCAATCAACGACCGAATGAAGGCGCAGGCCTGCTGAGCCTGCTCTGACGTTGCAACCTTCCCCGTGCCGATCGCCCAGACAGGCTCGTAGGCAATGGCCACTGACGCAAGCTGCGCGTCGTCAATTCGCGACAAGCCCTCTGTGACCTGAATTCGCAGACGTTCCTCGGTTGTTCCAGCCTCGCGCTCGTCATCGGTCTCGCCAACACAGAGCATCGGAGCGAGTCCGGCTTCAAGGGCGGCAACAACCTTGTTCGAGAGCGCTTCATCCGACTCACCGAAGTAGGCACGACGCTCCGAATGTCCGAGGATCACTCCGTGGACATCAAGCTCACTCAGCATTGCCGCGGACACCTCGCCAGTGAATGCTCCTGAGGGTTCCTCGTGCATATTCTGAGCGTAGACCTCGACGCGCGAGCCGCGGGTTGAATCAACCATCGCCTCAAGCGATGTAAACGGAGGGCAGATGGCTACATCCACATTGTCAGCCGTCGTGAGTCGCGGGAGCAGGCCTTGAATGAAGGCCTCCGACTCCGCAACCGTCTTGTGCATCTTCCAGTTACCTGCCACCAGCGGTTGTCTGCTCATCTGAGTGCCTCCACTCCTGGCAATTTCTTGCCTTCGATCAATTCAAGTGCTGCTCCGCCCCCGGTTGAGATCCAGTCAACCTTGTCGGCAAGTCCAAACTGTGCGATGGCCGCGGCCGAATCCCCTCCGCCAATCACGGTCTGCCCATCGCTCTGCGCTACCCCGTCAGCAACAGTGCGCGTTCCAGCAGCGAAGGGGTCTAGTTCGAAAGCGCCCATTGGGCCATTCCAGAAGACAGTTCCAGCCTCGCGGGCGGCCTCTGCATAGGTGGCAGCACTCTTGGGGCCAATGTCCAGACCCATCCAACCGCCAGGAACATCCACACCCTCGAGCAGCTGGACCTCGGTGTCGGCTGAGAACTCATGCCCCAACACGAGGTCTACTGGGAGTTCGAGCGTCGCGTTACAGCCAGCGGCGACCTTTGCGAGCGCGGCCTGGGCATGCTCAGCATCGTTGTCAGAGCAGAGTGAATCGCCCACACTGTGGCCTTGGGCCTTGAGCAGTGGGAACACCATTGCGCCGCCGACCAGAACCCTGTCCGCGACATCGAGGAACCGCTCCAAGACGGCGATCTTGTCACTGACCTTGGAGCCGCCAACAATCGCAACCAGTGGTCGCTTGGGGTCGGCAAGCATTCCCTCGATCGTCTGGACCTCTTTCTCAAGTAGCAAGCCAGCAGCCGACGGGAGTAGCGCCGCAACCCCGCATGTGGATGCGTGGGCCCTGTGTGCGGCACCAAACGCGTCGTTGACATAGACATCAGCGAGTGAGGCGAGGTAAGCGCATAGCTCAGGGTCGTTCTTGGTCTCCCCTTCCTCATAACGGATGTTCTCGAGGATCAAGACCTGTCCAGGAAGGAGACTCTCTGCCTGTTGCTTGACGACCGGGCCGCTCGTGCCGGACGCAACGATCACTGTCGAACCCAGCAGCTTGGCGAGTCTCTGGGCAATAGGCCAGACAGACAGCTCTGGCTCCACCCCATGAGGCCGACCGACATGGGTAACTAGGACAACAGACGCACCCGCTTCCAGCAGCCGACGCAGCGTCGGGAGTGCCTCGCGGATCCGAGTGTCATCAGTAATGCCGCCATGGTTGAGCGGGGCGTTGAGGTCCGAGCGGAGCAGCACCCGCTTTCCGCTTACATCGAGACCATCAAGTCCCTTGACTCCATCCATGTTCTTCTACACCCGATCCCGTCTGGGAGCGCCCTGCAGGTCCTAGAGGACCTGCTGGACGAGCTCCACAACGCGGTTGCTGTAGCCCCACTCGTTGTCGTACCAAGCGACAACCTTGAGCATCGTTCCGTCGATGACGGCGGTCAGCTCAGCATCCACAATGGACGAGTACGGCGAACCAACGATGTCCGAGGACACGATTGGGTCAGTGGTGTACTGAAGGACTGAACTGAGTGGTCCGTCAGCGGCTGCCTTGAGGGCGGCGTTGACTTCCTCAACGGAGGTCTCACGCTCGGTCTCAACGGTGAGGTCAACGACTGAGCCGGTAGGAACTGGTGCGCGAACCGCGAAGCCGTGGAGCTTGCCTGACAGTTCAGGAATCACCAGACTGATTGCCTTTGCTGCGCCGGTCGAGGCTGGGATCAGGTTGATCGCAGCTGCGCGGGCACGGCGCAGGTCAGAGTGTGGAAGGTCTTGGAGCCGCTGATCCGATGTGTAAGCGTGGATCGTTGTCATCAGGCCATGCTTGATTCCAACGGTCTCGTGCAGAACCTTGGCTACAGGCGCGAGGCAGTTGGTCGTGCATGAGGCGTTGGAGATGATGTGGTGTTCGTCCTTGTTGTAAGTGTCGAAGTTGACACCAAGGGCGACGGTTACATCAGGATCACTCGCAGGAGCGGAGATGATGACCTTCTTTGCTCCAGCAGCGAGGTGCTTGGAAGCGTTCTCGCGGTCTGTGAAGAAGCCAGTTGACTCAATCACCACATCAGCACCAAGCTCACCCCATGGAAGAGCAGCTGGGTCGCGCTCGGCGAGAATCTTGATCTCCTTGCCATTTACGACAAGATTTCCGCCGGTGACTTCAACTGTCCCCGGGAACGGCCCGAGAATCGAGTCGTAGCGGAGGAGATGAGCGAGCGTCTCTGCGTCGGTGAGGTCGTTGATGGCGACCCATTCGATCGGAGCGTCGGACTTAAGGGCTGCGCGGAAAACGTTACGACCGATACGACCAAAGCCATTGACTGCAACTCGGACTGACATTTCTGGAAGATCCTTCCTGTCGGGGCGTTGCTCAAACATTGCGCCGCCCCCTTTGGGCGGCAACACTTTTCAGCCTACCAACGGTCCCCCGGACCGTGAGTTCCGACCTACTCAGGCTTGACGGTCCGCGTCCCTGTGGTTCGCGTCCACGAGCAGGCCTTCGGTGCCCGTATATCGCTTCACAAGCGATTCAACTATGGCAACCGAACGGTGTCTACCTCCGGTGCAGCCGACGGCAACGACCATGTGGTTCTTCCCTTCCGCTAGGTATCTGGGGAGGAGATGGTCGAGGAACGGATGTAGAACATCAAAGAACTCAGCCAAGTCACCTTCGCTGTTGATGTAGTCAACGACGCGTTGGTCGCGGCCGGTCAGTGGCCGGAGGTCCGGGTCGTAGTGCGGGTTGGGCAGGAACCTCACGTCGAAGAGGAGGTCGGCATCGCGTGGTGGCCCGTGTTTGAACCCAAAGCTTTCGAAAGTGACTGACATGCGCCCAGCATTGACGCCGATGACTTCCTCGCCAATCCTTCGCCTCAGCGAAGCGGCGGTCAGCCCGCCAGTGTCGACAACGATGTCTGCGCGTTCCCGCAGGGGTGGGAGCAACTCGGCCTCAGCAACGACACCCTCGGCCACTGAACCTGAAACAGCGAGCGGGTGTCGTCTGCGCGTCTCCTTGTATCGGGTGACGAGTGTCTGTTGGTCCGCCTCAAGAAACAGCATACGCAGGGGCATTCCCGCCCCCTTGAGGTCATCTATGACCTTGGCCAGCCCAGAGAACAGTTCCCGGCCGCGGACGTCGCAGACAACCGCGGCCCTTTCTACTTTGGAACCCTCAAGGCTGAAGAGGTGTGCGAGAGATCCGATCATCTCCGGTGGCAAGTTGTCCACGCAGAAGTAGCCCTCGTCCTCAAACTCACCGATCGCAGTGGACTTGCCGGCCCCGGAGAAGCCAGTGATGACGACAAAGTCGATCAGTTCAACGGGAACAGTCCCATCAATGTTCTCAGCAGCGTTTGCGGGTGATCCTTCCATCAGTCAAGTGTGACGCAGGCGCGGCCTAAGCCTCGCTGCTTGCAGCGTGCTGTTCAGCCGTAGGTCTTGTTGATGTGCGAGTGGAGGTCCCTAGCGACCTTCCCGGGAAGGCCCGGCACGGACTCAAGTTCGTCGCGAGTCGCCGCAAACACGGCCTCCGCCGTCCCGAAATGCGCTAGGAGCTGACGCCGCCGTGTCGGTCCGACCCCGGGCAATCCGTCAAGCGCTGAGTCAGTCATGGCCTTGCTCCTGCGCCTGCGGTGGTGGGTGATCGCAAATCGGTGCGCCTCATCTCTCACTCGCTGCAGGAGTTGAAGCTCTGGGGTGTCGTGAGCCAGAATGATCGGCGCGCTGCTTCCCGGCACGAAGATCTCCTCGATGCGCTTGGCGAGCGAAACCACGGCTACTCCTTGGTCGGTGAACTTCTTAAGTGACTTCAAGCCAGCTGATAGCTGACCTGGCCCGCCGTCGATGACAATCAGGTTGGGCAGTGCGGCAAAGCTCGAGTCCCGCTCGGTGTCATGAGGGGAGAGATCACTCTCTACCTCCCAGCGTTTGAGCCGTCTGGCAAGAACCTGCTCCATCGACGCGTAGTCGTCCGGCGCGCCCGCGACCGCATCCCTAATTCGGAATGACCGGTACTGGGCTTTGGCCGGCACTCCAGCCTCAAACACGACCATCGACGCGACCGTCTCAGTCCCCATCAGATGGGAGATGTCGAAACACTCGATCCTCAGCGGCGGCGCGTCAAGACCTAGAACCTCAGCCAAGCCATCCAATGATGCTGTCCTCTGCTGCCGGCTTCGCTCCTCCCGCAGCCGCTCCTGCCCGAGCGCAAGCGTCGCGTTTCGCTCGGCCATCTCAATCAGCTGCCTGCGGTCGCCGCGTTCTCCACCGCCAACCTCGACTTTGGAGCCTCTGCGCTCACTGAGAGCCTCTGCGATGGCGATCACCTGGGGTGAGTCGGCCAGATCTGATTGGACAATGACCAGCGGCGGAACAGCCGCAACATCCCCGTAGTGCTGCATCAGAAATGCCTCAGCAACCTCAGCCACAGTGCCTCCGGCGCTATCGAGGTAGAAGGAGAGTCTGTCGGTCAGGAACCCATCGCGGATCTGGAGCACTTGGGCATTAGCGTCGTTCTCGCCGACAGAGACGGCAACCGCGTCAAGTGTCCCCGCGGCAATCCCGGCCACCCGCTGGCGCTCTAGGACTGCTTTTGCTGCCCGAAGACCATTGCGGGCTCTCGTGGCATCCTCATAGCGCTGCTCGCTTGATGCTAGGTCCATCTCGGCTTGGAGCTTCTGTTGTAACTCGTTGTGGCGGCCGGATAGAAATCCAATTGCGTCCTCAATCCCCAAGCGATAGCTCGCTGAGTCGATCTCTCCAATACACGGCCCAGCACAGCGCTCGATGTGGAAGTCAAGGCATGGTGACCCGCTTCGCCGACCGGGCTCACTCCCTTCGCAGGACCTGAACATGAAGACACGGTTGAGCATCTCCACCGTCTTGCGTGCTGCCCGCGAGCTTGCGTAAGGGCCGAAGTACAGGCGGTTCCTCCGACGCTTCTCCCGTGTCAGGTAAACCCGCGGGAACTCCTCATCCATCGAAATGCCGATGAACGGATAGGACTTGTCGTCTCGCAGGAGGATGTTGTAGCGCGGCTTGTACCTACGGATGAACGCCTGCTCAGTCAGGAGCGCTTCTGCCTCCGTCTGAACGACAACACATTCGATCTGCTCAACCGCCGCAATCATCTCCATCTGACGCCTTCCAGCCGGCGCGTTGAAGTGCGATGCGACCCGTGATCGAATCGAATTTGCCTTGCCCACATAGATGACCTGATTAGCCCCGTTGCGGAACAGATAAACCCCCGTCTCGTCGGGCAGGGCGAGGCGCTGCTCGCGAATGCGCTCGTCGTTGGTCTGAAGATCGCTCATCTCCACCACGACAATACGAGCAGGGAGTAGTCTGCCGTGCATGTCAGCGACCGAGCAAGAGCGAGTCACCTACCGCACATGCCCTCTCTGTGAGGCAACCTGCGGGCTTGAGATAACACTCCGGGGCGACGAGGTCGTCAAGGTACGCGGGGACGAAGCCGATGTTTTCTCCAAGGGCTTCATTTGCCCCAAGGGTGCCTCCCTAGGTGCACTGCACGCAGACCCTGATCGCCTCAAGACGCCGATGATCAAAGAGGGCGACACCCATCGGCCTGCGACTTGGGATGAGGCCTTTGAGCTGATCGCCGAGAAGCTGCAGCCGATCTTGGCTGCTGACCGGAACGCCGTAGGCATGTTCTTCGGCAACCCCAATGCGCACAACCTCTCCAGCCTGCTCTACAACAGGGTCTTCATCAAGTCCATTGGATCACGCAACCAATTCTCCGCCAGCAGCCTTGATCAGCTGCCCAAGCAGATCGCCAGCGGGCACATGTTCGGTTCCTCCCTCGGAGTAGCAATCCCCGATATCGACCGCACCGACTTCCTCCTGATCATGGGCGCCAACCCACTTGCCTCCAATGGGAGCATGATGACCGCGCCTGACTTCCGAGGCCGCATCCGGGCAGTCCGTGAGCGTGGTGGCCGGGTCGTTGTTATTGACCCAGCAAGGACCCGCACTGCCAAAGAGGCCGACCTCCATCTAGCCATCACACCCGGCGCTGACGCCTTCCTTCTCTTCGCGATTATCAACACTCTCGCCGCTGAGGGCTATGTAGAAAAGGGCTTGACCAAGCTTGGCAAGACGGCCGAGTTCCTCGCCGGTGTTGACGAGGTCTGTCAACTGGCTGACCACTTTGCTCCCGAAACAGTCGCCCCGAAGTGCGGGATCACCGCTGATGAGATCCGCACGCTCGCCCGTGACCTTGCCAACGCAGACAGCGCGGCAATCTACGCCCGGATGGGAACGTGCACGCAGGAGTTCGGCACCGTTTCATCGTGGCTTGTTGATGTCATCAACACACTGACTGGCAACCTCGACCGTGAGGGTGGTGTCATGTTCCCCGACCCTGTCGCTGGGGGCATCTCCGGGGACCCGGGCAAGGGCCGCGGTATCGCCACAGGCCGCTGGACCACGCGTGTCAGGGGACTGTCGGAGTCGCTCGGCGAGCTCCCAACTCCTGCTCTCGCAGAGGAAATCGACACCCCCGGCGAAGGTCAGATCCGCGCAATGTTCACGGTTGCTGGGAACCCGGTCATTAGCTCACCCAATGTTGAAAGGCTCGAGAAGGCACTCGCTGGGCTTGACTTCATGGTCAGCATTGACCCGTACCTCAACGAGACCACTCGCCACGCCGATGTAATTCTCCCCGCCCCTTCTCCGCTGACCCGCTCTCATTACGACCTTGCCTTCTACCAGCTGTCAATCCGCAACATCAGCCGCTACTCGCCCGCGCTCGTTGAGCCCGACCCTGACTTCCCAGATGAGTGGGAGACACTGCTGCGACTGTCAATGATCTGCGCAGGTCAGGCAGCAGACTCAGACATCAGCGGCCTCGATGACTTTGTCGCTCTCGAAGTCGCCAAGCGCGAAATCGCCCGCTACAACTCTCCGGCCTCCGGGATGACAGCTGAGGAAGCCGTCGCCGCGACCTCACCCCGAGTTGGACCGGAGCGCCTGCTTGACCTACTCCTGCGCTGCGGACCTGCCGGTGACGGCTTCGGGACCAACCCTGACGGGCTGAGCCTTGACCGTCTGATCGTCGAGGAGCACGGCGTGGACCTCGGTGCCCTCAAGCCACGGATGCCCGAGATGCTGCGAACCCCGAGCGGAATGATTGAGCTCGCACCTAAGCAACTGACTGCTGATGTTCCGCGCCTAATCGCAGCACTCGCAAGGCACGACGAAGGTTTTGTACTGATTGGTCGCCGCCACCTCCGCTCCAACAACTCATGGATGCACAACATCAACGTTTTGGTAAAAGGAAATGTGCATTGCACGTTGCAAGTGCATCCTGATGATGCACGACGACTTGGCTTGTCGGACGGATCAAATGCGCGCGTCACGAGCCGAGTCGGAACAATTGATGCACCAGTTGAAGTGACAGAATCAATTCGTCGTGGAGTGGTGAGTCTTCCTCACGGATGGGGTCATGATGTACAAGGCACACTCATGAGAGTGGCGGCCAAAAAGGCTGGCGTGAATAGCAATGTATTAACGGATTCCGAAGCTTTGGATCCACTCTCTGGAAC
>JBAXCW010000013.1:0-11731 GCA_037141275.1 Actinomycetes bacterium | reverse complement strand
CGGTTGATGGCTGCGCCACCGATCAGAACTGGGAAGTTGAGGCCCTGGGAGTGGAGCTCTTCAATGCAGGCTGGCATCTGCTTTGACGTCGAGACAAGCAAGGCCGAGAGGCCGATCGCAGTCGCGTTGTGCTCTTTCGCCGCCTCGATGATTGTCTGGATTGGGACCTGCTTGCCGAGGTCAACGACCGTGTAGCCGTTGTTGGTCAGGATCGTGTTGACAAGTGACTTGCCGATGTCGTGGACATCGCCAAAGACGGTGGCAAGGACAACGGTTCCCTTGGTGTAGCCCTCAATCCGGTCAAGGAAGTTCTCAAGCCTTGACACAGCCTTCTTCATTACCTCGGCTGACTGAAGGACGAACGGCAGGATCAGCTCACCGGCGCCGAACTTATCGCCAACCTCCTTCATTGCTGGGAGGAGCACTTCGTTCAGCGTTGGAACAGCGCCAATCTTCTCGACGCTGAGGTCGATCCACTCCTCAACGCCTTCTTTCTTGCGGCGGAGGATGTGGTAGTGAAGTGCCTCTTCGGGCTCCATGCCCTCAGTTGGGTTAGCGGCTTCCTCTTCGGCCTCTTCACCCTTGGACTCAAAGTGTTCGATGAACTTCTCAAGGGCGTCCTCGGCCTTGTTGAAAACAAGGTTGTCAGCAAGATCGCGCTCCTCGGTGGTGATCTCGCCATAAGGAGTGATGTGGTTGGGGTTGACCATCGCGAGGTCAAGCCCGGCCTCCACGGCGTGGTGGAGGAAGACTGAGTTGAGGACCTTGCGGGCAGGTTCGCCTACGCCGAAGGAGACATTGGAGACACCAAGTGAAGTCTTTACGCCAGGGAGGTTGGCCTTGATCTCCCTGATTCCGTCCAGTGTTGCGACAGCTGACGGCCGCCACTCCTCGTCACCGGTGGTGAGGGTGAAGGTCAGGGCGTCAAAGATCAGCGCTTCCGATGGGAGACCATGGTCACCGCAGCAAATGTCGTGGATGCGGCGTGCGACCTCAAGCTTTCGCTCTCCGGTCTTGGCCATACCGACCTCGTCAATGGTGAGGGCGATGACCGCCGCTCCGTGCTTGCGGGCCATCGGCACGATCAGGTCCATCTTGTCGCGGCCAGCCTCAAGGTTGACCGAGTTGACAATTGCTCGTCCTGGGATCTGCTCGAGGGCGGCTTCGATCACATCGGGTTCCGTCGAGTCAATCTGGATTGGGGAGGTCTGGGTCAGCGAGATTCGTTTGACGATCTCCCGCATCTGCTCGTCCTCGTCCTGACGCTCGGTCAGGGCAACACATACATCGAGAATGTGGGCGCCGCCTTCAACTTGATCTTCGGCGATCCGGACAAGGCCGTCGTAGTCGTCGGCCAGAAGCATCTCCTTGGCCTTGCGGGAGCCCTGCGAGTTGACCCGCTCACCGACAAGGGTGGGGCGGGGTTCCTGGACCAACGCTGAGGCGGTGATCATCGATGAAACAAAGGCTGGGCGAGCCGCGGGCCGTGGCCCTGGCTTCTTCCCCTCGACGGCCTTGGCGATGGCCGCAATGTGCTCAGGTGTAGTCCCACAGCAGCCGCCAACAATGCTGACGCCATAACGGTCGACGAACTCAGCGAGCGCAGCAGCGAGCGGCTCGGGCTTGTCAGGGAAGATCGTCTCGCCCTCTGGACCTTGGAGCGGCAGGCCGGCGTTAGGGATGCAGTGAACCGGCATTGGCGCGAACTCCCCGAGGAACCGAACGGCGTCGCGCATGTCCTCTGGGCCGGTTGAGCAGTTGAGGCCGATCACATCAACCTCAAGTGCGGAGAGAGTGGTCAGGACTGAGGAGATGTCAGTACCAAGAAGCATCTTGCCGCCGTTTGGCAGGAGCGAAACAGAGACCATCAGTGGCAGCTTCTTGCCAGTGGCCTCAAAGGCTTGGCGCGCCCCGAAGATTGCAGCCTTGACTTCGAGGATGTCTTGTGCGGTCTCGATGATGATCAGGTCAACGCCGCCCTGAACGAGCCCTCTGGCCTGCTCCTCAAATACGACCTGAAGCTCGCGGAACGAGATCCCGCCGAGCGTTGGATCGTCCGATGCTGGAAGGAAGCCTGTTGGGCCGATTGAGCCAGCTACAAAGAGGTCTTCGCCCACTGCCTTACGTGCGATCTCTGCTGCCTTGATGTTGATCTCGAGCGTGTGCTCGTCAAGCCCCCACTCGCCAAGCTTGATTCGCGAGGCTTGGAAAGTGTCTGTCTCAACGACTATCGCGCCGGCCTCGACCATTGACCTGTGGACGCCTTCGATGACATCAGGCCGGTTGAGGACAAGGGCCTCGTGGCATTTTCCTTCCAGTCCGCCGTAGTCGGCCTGAGTGAGGTCAACCTCTTCCAAGGTTGCACCCATTCCGCCGTCAAAGACGACGATTTGCTCATTGACTGTCTTAAGGAAGTCGCGCATCGATGGCTGACATTACCAATGGGGGCAAAGCCTGACGCGGATTGCGGGTTTTATGGCGCAAGGGCGCAAAGACAAGGGCGGCCCTTTCGGACCGCCCTTGTCACTGCGTTGGCCTTGAATCAGACCGCTATTTGATGAACAGCATCTCCTGGTACTTGGGCAGTGGCCAGAGGTCGTCGGCAACAATGCCTTCGAGCCTGTCGGCAACCTCACGGGTTGCCTCCATCGCTGGGATGACCTGGTCGCGCATGTACTTGGCATGGTTGAGGACCCCGGCACGGCTTGGCTCGCCGGCATTGGCCTGCTCAAGGGTGCCAATTGCTGCGAACAGTTCGTCCACAAGGGCGGCTGTCTCGTCCACAAGGGCTGGGACCTCGGCTGCGCGCAGCTCTGCCAGATGGCGTGTTGCCGCTGGGAGGATCATCGTGCGTGCCATCGAAGCCGCGGTCTCGCCCTCAATGTTGAGGCCGGTTACGTACTGCTCGACAGCTACCTCGTAACGGGCTTCAAGCTCACGCTTGTTGAGGACCTTGTACTTAGTGAACGCCTTGATCGTCGCTGGAGCGACCATTTCAGGAAGCGCATCCGGGGTTGTGCGAAGGTTCTTAAGCCCACGCTTTGCGGCCTCGGCGTGCCACGCCTCGCTGTAACCATCCCCACTGAAGAGAACGCGCTTGTTCTCCTTCAGATTTGCCTTCAGGACTGGCATCAGTGCCGCTTCAAGCGACTTGCGGGTCTTGAGTGCCTTGCTCAGCTTGGCTGAAAGGTCATCAATAGCCTCGGCCACAACCGTGTTGAGCACCGTGTTGACAAAGCTGATCGACTGGCTTGACCCTGGTGCTCGGAACTCGAACTTGTTGCCCGTGAATGCAAAGGGGCTGGTTCGGTTTCGGTCACCACCGTCAAGGGCGAGTGGTGGCAGGACATCGGAGCCAAGCCCAAGGAACGAACCTGGCTTGCTGCGTGTCGTCTTGCCCTTCTCTATCGCGTCAAAGACACGGTCAAGCTCTCCACCAAGGAACACGGACATGATGGCCGGCGGTGCCTCATTGGCACCAAGACGGTGATCCTGACCAACTGATGCGACCGTCGCGCGGATCAGACCCTGATGCTTGTTGACGGCCTGGATTACTGCCGAGCAGAAGAACAGGAACTGGAGGTTGTCGTGTGGAGTAGCACCTGGGTTAAGGAGGTTCTCTCCTCCGTCAGTGCTCATGGACCAGTTGTTGTGCTTGCCGGATCCGTTGACGCCAGCGAATGGCTTCTCGTGGATAAGGCAGACAAGGCCATAGCGGCGGGCCACGTTCTGGAGAATCTGCATTGTCAGCTGCTGATGGTCAGCACCGACATTGGAGCTCTCAAAGATCGGCGCGACTTCGTACTGCGCCGGGGCGACCTCGTTGTGACGGGTCTTGATTGGAACGCCAAGGCGTGCCAGCTCAAGCTCGGTGTCCATCATGCACGCAAGGACGCGCTCTGGGATGGAACCGAAGTAATGGTCGTCAAGCTCATGGCCCTTGGGTGGCTTGGCACCAAACAGCGTGCGGCCTGTGTTGATCAGGTCGGGGCGCTCGAAGTAGTACTGCTCGTCGATCAGGAAGTACTCCTGCTCTGGCCCAACGGTTGTGAAGACGCGCTCGGTCTCAGCGTCGCCCAGAAGCTTGAGTGCCTTCAGCGCTGACCGTGAGAGCGCATCCATTGAGCGCAGCAGTGGGATCTTGGTGTCAAGAGCCTCCCCGGTCCAAGATGCAAACGCGGTCGGGATGCAGAGCAGCGATCCGTTCGGGTTCTCAAGGATGAAGGCAGGGCTGGTTGGGTCCCAGGCCGTGTAGCCACGGGCCTCAAAGGTTGCGCGGATGCCACCGGTTGGGAATGAGGAGGCGTCGGGCTCACCCTGGATCAGCTCCTTGCCGGAGAACTCAGCGAGGGCCGTGCCATCGCCAACTGGGCCGTAGAAGGAGTCGTGCTTCTCTGCGGTTGACCCGGTCAGAGGCTGGAACCAGTGCGTGTAATGGGTGGCGCCGTGCTCCATGGCCCAGTCCTTCATGGCCGTGGCTACAGCGTCAGCGAGGGTTGGGTCGAGGGCTTCGCCGTTCTCAAGTGTGCGCAGGAGCTTGCGGTGAATCGTCTTTGGGAGACGCTGCTTGAGGACAACCGGGGAGAAGACGTTCTCACCGAAGATGTCCGCTCCGGGTGCCGTCAGGTCAGTGCGACCAAGTTCGGTGCCCTCGGCTGTCCAACGGGCGGCGATGACGTTCTGATCACGGTTACGGGATGCCATTCTGGGGATTCCTCCTAGTGTCTGTCGGGGTTCTAGCCAGTTGGCTAAAGGTCGGAAAAGCGGTATTTGACAGGAGCGTAGGCGCCCTGCGCTCCCAGCGCACTATCCGTGTGGACAAACAACCGGCGGTTCCTTGCTCCCACGGGCAATACGACGGCCTCACAACCCTACAACCGTCGCCCCCTTGGCGAAGCCCCGGTCCCAATGTTCATCCCTGTGTCCAATGACTTGTCCAACCGGGAGAACGAAGATGAGCATTGCAGTCAACGGGTTCGCCCCCAACCACCTCTCCCTAAGGAGGAGCAATGAATAGGAAGAAAATCTCACTTCTCGCCCTGGTGGCCTTCGGTGCGCTGATGGTAGTTCCGGCAGTCGGTCTCGCCGTGACGCCAGCAACGCTGTCCCATGACGCCAGTTCAGTCCCGTCGGATTTCTCGCCGGGCATTGCAATAAACACCCTGTGGGTTGTTATTGCGGCAACGCTCGTCATATTCATGCAGGCAGGGTTCGCCCTCTTGGAGATCGGTTTCTCGCGTGGAAAGAACGCGGGCACGATCGTCGCCAAGATCCTGACGAACTTCTCCATCGCCGCACTGATGTGGTGGATCTGCGGATTCGCCCTCGCGTTTGGCAATGGCAAGTACGTCGGCAACTCGGGTGGCTTCTTATTCAAGATGCCGGCTCTCGCTGACGGTGTACCCGGTGGTGGATATGCCCAGTCGGTTTTCGGGGTTATGTCTTTCTCGAGCGCGAGCGTGTCGTCGAAGTTCCTGTTCCAGATGTCGTTCTGCGCTGTGTCGTTGGCGATTGTCTGGGGAACGACGCTTGAACGGATCAAGTTCGGCGCGTACGTCATCTACGCCGTTGTGTTTGCTGGGCTGATCTACCCACTCGGAGCCCACTGGGTCTTCGCGGGTGGATCGGCGGGATCGTTGGGGTACAGGACTTTGCTGGCTCCACAGCGGTGCATCTGATTGGCGCGACGGGCGCACTCGCAGCATTGCTGCTGCTTGGGCCACGGCGTGGCAAGTACGGCCCAGACGGAAAGCCACGGGCAATCCCAGGGCACAACATGCCTCTGTTCGGGCTTGGCGTGATCATCCTTCTGATCGGTTGGATCGGCTTCAACGGCGGCTCCACACTGAATGCGATTGACGGCCGCTTCCCTGAGGTAGCCACGATCACAATGGTCGCTGCGGGCGCAGGCGTGCTGATGGCACTCCTAGTTGCCAAGCTGAAGACAGGCAACATCGACATCGGCATGGCCGGCAACGGCATGATCGCCGCTCTTGTAGCGATCACAGCAGGGTCCGGCTATGTGGCCCTCTGGGCCGCGCCAGTCATTGGCGGAGTAGCCGGGATCATCGTTGTCCTCGGCGTATATGCCATTGACAAGAAGATTGACGATCCGGTTGGTGCGCTCTCAGCACACGGCTTGGCCGGGATCTGGGGAACGTTGGCCTGTGGCATCTTCACAGTCCCAGCGCTCGCCAAGTACAACGCGTTCGGTGACCCTGCGGGTGGACTTGTATACAGCGGGTCCTTCAAGCAGCTGATCGCACAGGCAGTCACGGTGGTAGTTGCCTTCACATTCGTATTCGCAATGTCCTTCGTCACCTTCTGGGTGATCAAGAAGACCTACGGCCTCCGCGTAACACCAGCGGAAGAGAACGCCGGTCTGGACATTTCAGAGCACGGTATGTACGGCTACCCAGAGCAGTTCATCCCCGCGCCAGAGCTCGTTGGCTATGGCGCTGTCCCAGCCCTGGACCGTATTGGTACAGGGCCCGTCTCCGATCCGGAGGTAACGGCATGAAGATGGTCGTCGCATATATCAGGCACGAATCATTCGAGCCAATCCGAGAGGACCTGCTGCGGCTGGGCTTCCCATCACTCTCGATCAGTGAGGTGAAGGGGTCCGGCAGGCAGAAGGGCATCACCGAGCACTACCGAGGTGCCACTGTGACCAACTACCTGCGGCCGAAGATCAAGCTGGAGTGCGTCGTCTCTGACGGAGACGTGCAGACGATCGTTGACGCGGTACTCACCCACGCAAGGACCGGCAACGTGGGGGACGGGAAGGTGTTCATTCTCCCCGTGGAGCAGTCGTATCGAATCCGAACGGGCGAGTCAGGTGAGGAAACCCTCCAGACACACCCTGACGGAGAGGCCTAGAAGCGGCTCACGCTGGGGCGATAGCGGGGGTGGCGGTGCCGGGGGGTTCCGCCACCCTCAGCTCCAGCAACTATCTAAGGCTTGGTCTGTGAAGTCTTTGGAGTAGAAGCAGGCTTGTAGTCCTTCGCGACTGTTCCGTTTGACCGGACGGTCGCGGAGGGCGCCTTGCTCTTGATCACAACTGGGAAGGAGCCTGCGGCTGGGGCGCCATTGACAAGAACGGCTTGCCCACCAAGCATCGCGGGGCTGATCTTCCAGCTGAGGAGGTGAGGCCCGGGGATGGACGGGTGAACGCGCCAGATGAAGGTTGCTGTCGCGCCCGGCGCTAGCTCGCCAAGGCTCCAGGAGTTTGAGAGCGCGGTATCGCCATTGACGGGGCCGAGGTCCAGGAACCAAACGTGCTTCCAGTGTTCGGCGAGGCCCGGTTGGCTGTCCACATTGGAGAAGGCGGGTGCGCTTGTCCCCGAGACGCCTGTGGTCAAGGTGATGGTCACATTCGGGATAGGCCGGTTACCAAGGTTGCGAACAGGGATCTTCAGCACTGCGCCCTTGTTGATGTGCTGAGAGATCGGGAAGGAGATTCCGGGTGTGGCGACAGTGAAGCTGCCATCCGCGTGGGACTGGTTTGACCCAGAGGTCGAACCGCCACAGGCTGAAATGGCGAGCGTGCCGCTGATCACGGCGATGGTTGCCAGGCTCCTCCTCACAGCCGCGGCAGCGTACCACCGTCGGACCGGGGCGCATCACAGTCGGGTAGTTGAGCCCGGTTTTGAACCTGCGGGTTCGGCGCTCGTTGGCGCCATATTGAAAGAAGGGACATCCCGGTTTAGCGGCGAAGATGCTGCTGTCGTAATGTTCCAACCCCAGGGGGGGTATCCATCCGGATGCCCATGATGGGGAGGAAGAGAGAGATCAACAGGTTGCCAACCGTAGGCGAGAGAGCATTGATGCCGGCTAAAAACCTCCTTGAGGAGGCTGGCGACATGGTGATTCTGACCGGCAAAACGCTGGTCAGCGCGGTTAAGCCGCCCTATCCGTACGGTGGCGAGTTCGTCAGCCAGTTCCTGTTCGCGCTCAAACTCTGCTGGTTCCCACTGCTGATTTCGACCGTTGCCTTCGGGTACGGCGCGCCCGGTTTGCAGGCATCCAACTTCCTCGTTCTGTTCGGAGCGATTGACCGCCTTGGTGGTTTCTTCGTCCTTGCCTCGATCCGCGAGTTCGCTCCGACGGTGACCGCAATCGTGTTGGCGGGCGTCGCAGGCACCGCAATCACAGCTGACCTTGGTGCCCGCAAGATCCGCGAAGAGCTCGACGCCCTCCAGGTGCTCGGCGTTGATCCGATCAAGAACCTCGTCGTCCCACGCTTCCTGGCGCTGATGCTTGTGACGGGACTGTTTGACGTCTACGCACTGATCTTCGGGATCTTCGGCGGCATCATCGCGACTCTGGTCAACGGCGCGCCGCTCGGTCCGTTCTGGGCGACCTTCTTCACGAACGCCTCCACGGTTGACCTCTGGGGGTCGGTAGTCAAGTGCACTCTGTTCGGGGCGATCATCGCGATCGTCTGCTGTTACAAGGGTATGACCGCCTCAGGTGGTGCGGAGGGTGTCGGCCGAGCAGTGAACCAAGCCGTAGTCATTGCCTTCTTGGGCATCTTCGCTTTCAACTATGTCTTCACCCAAACTCTGCTGGCAACACACCCTGAGATCCAGGTGATCCGATGAGTGCAATTAACACCAAGGGGAACAGCTGGCTCGAATCCACTGGGGTCCTACTCCGCTTCTGCGGGCGAATCATGGGCGAGGTCTACAGCCTCAAGGTCTTCCGCTATTTCGGCGAAGCACTGCGCCAGTGCGGGATTCTGATTCTGTCCTCCACGATCGTGATCTGGAGCTTGATTTTCATCATCGGTCTGCAGTGCGGCATTGAGGGGGCCTACTTCAACCGCTCCGTTGGCTCGCCCGCCTATGCCGGCGTGTTCGCCGCGTGGTGCGACCTGAGAGAACTTGTTCCGTACTCCTTCGGTTACATGATGGCCGCCAAGGTGGGCACGGGCATCGTCGCCGAGCTTGGGTCGATGCGGATCAGCGATGAGATTGACGCGCTTGAAGTAATGGGCGTTCCATCCATGACATTCCTCTGCTCAACCAAGCTCCTGGCAGCGTGGATGGTCCTGCCATTTGTCTACCTCAGTGGCGTTGGCGCAGGGTTCTTCGCCAGCTACCTCGCGGTCGTGCAGCAGATTGGCGAGGTGTCATCCGGTGGCTACCAGCTGATCTTCTGGATGTTCCAGAACCCACCCGATCTTCTGTACAGCGTGATCAAGGGAATGGCGATGGCCACAACCATTGTGCTTGTCGGTTGTTATTACGGCTACAACGCGAGCGGAGGGCCTGTAGGGGTAGGTACAGCAACGGCAAAATCAATGGTTCTGAACATCGTGCTCGTGCACGTGATTGGAATGTTGGGCACACAACTCTTTTGGGGTGCAAATCCCAGGGCACCGATCGGGGGATAGGTATGAGCATGGACACCACAGACGACTACCAATGGCACACGGGACGCACCACTCCCGTCGAGAACGCGGCGATCGAGTTCATCGGCGTGAAGAAGGCCTTCGGTCGTAACCAAGTCCTGAACGGGCTTGACATGGCTTTGCCTCAAGACCAGATCTCGATGATCCTGGGGCCATCAGGTACCGGTAAGTCGGTCTGCATTAAGCACATGGTTGGCCTGCTCTATCCGGATGACGGTGACGTCCTGATTCACGGTGAGTCAGTGCCTGCCATGCCGGATGACGACCTCTTTGAGATGCGTAAGAAGTTCGGCGTTCTGTTCCAAGATGGCGCGCTCTTTGGCTCAATGAACCTTTACGACAACGTTGCCTTCCCGCTCCGCCAGCACACGGACAAGGGTGAGGACGAAATCGCCCACATCGTCAACCAGCGCCTGGACGAAGTTGGCTTGGGCGACGCAAACGACAAGATGCCCAACGAGCTTTCTGGCGGCATGCGCAAGCGCGCAGGTTTCGCTCGTGCGCTCGTCCTTGATCCCGACATCGTGCTCTTCGATGAGCCCGACTCCGGCCTGGACCCTGTCCGAACGGCACTGCTCTGTGAGCTGATCCAAGAGATCCACGCCGAGAACGGCGGGGCCTATGTGGTCATCACCCACGACATTGCGTCCGCGCGACGCGTTGCCGAGTACATCGCCGTGCTTTGGAAGGGCCAGATTGTTGAGTCCGGCGCGGCCACAGACCTATTTGAATCCTCGAATCCCTTCGTTCGTCAGTTCCTGTCGGGCGAGTCACAGGGTCCGTTGGGGATGGAGTAGGAGTGAACCTCGCCCGCGGAGCAGCTGTTGGTGCGCTCGGCGCGGCGGTTCTTGTGCTCGGTTTTGTTCTTCTCGGCGGCGGAGGAGGCCATCAATACAAGGTCTTCTTCAAGACCGCCGGTCAGCTAGTCAAGGGCGATGAGGTCCAGGTTGGAGGCCGAGGAATCGGTTCAGTCCAGGCAATTTCACTTACGAAGGACAATCAGGCAGAGGTTGACATCAGCGTCGACAACGACTTCGCGCCACTGCACCAAGGGACCAGCGCGGTCGTGCGCCTGACCTCGCTCTCAGGAGTGGCCAACCGCTACATCCAGATGACCCTCGGGCCCAACAACAACCCGCCGATCCCCGACAACGGGACTATCGCGCAGGACCACACAACCTCTGTAGTTGACCTCGACCAGATCTTCGACACACTCGATGCCCCCACCCGGAAGGGACTTCAGGGACTCTTCCAAGGCAGCGGTGCTTGGTTTAAGGGCAAGGAGAAGCAGGCCAACCTCTCTGCTTACTACTTCAACCCAGCTCTCTCGACCTCCGCCGACGTATTCGCTCAGATCTCCGACGACCAGAAGACTTTGGGACAAGCGGTCACAGCCACAGCTGGCGCCATGGGGGCGATCGCCTCCCGCCGTGATGACCTCTCTTCCGCCGTCCAGAACGCAAACCAGTTTGCCGGGTCCATCGCCGCCGAGAACGCCTCGTTCTCGCAAGCCCTAGCCAAGCTGCCCGCCACTCTGCAGCGGGCCAACACCACCTTTGTGAACCTGCGGTCCTCGCTTGATGACATCCAACAGCTTGTTGATGTATCCAAGCCCAACACGGTTGGTCTGCCGGCCTTCTTCACAGCGCTCCGGCCGGCGGCTGAGGACGCGGTTCCCGTCTTCAAAACCTTCGCAGGCATGATTTATAAGTCAGGCGCCAACAACGACTTGACGGACACATTCCAGAACGCGCCGACCATGCAGAATCTTGCCAACGGCGACGCAAACAAGGCTTTCCCTGAGTCGATCAAGTCACTGCAAAGCGGACAGAACGTGCTCGAGTTTGCCCGCCCGTACACAGTTGACCTTGTCGGTTGGATCCGCGAGTTTGGTCAAGTGACAGCGTTCTATGACTCAAACGGTCATTACGCCCGTGTCTCCCCAGCCTTCAACGCCTACACGTACAACAGCGGCACCAACAACCTTTCAGTGCTTAACGCCGATCAGCGACTCTCCATCTATGCGGACTCTGCGTTTGGGGGCAAGGGGACTGGCAAGCAGAACATGCGCCGGTGCCCAGGTGCCGCAGCAGCAGCGCCAAGCGGCATGACCTGGCCATTCCTCAGTGGCGGAGCCTCCGGATGCGACGCAGCAGCGGTGCTGCCGGGCTCATGAAGCGGCTCCTCGCCATAGGTGGAGTTCTAATCGTTGGCGCTGGCGTCCTACTTTTTGGCGTCGCCGCTGGGGATTCAGGCAGTTATCGGGTCCGGGCGATCTTCGACAGTGCAAATCAGGTCACTGTGGGCGAGGAAGCC
>JBAXCW010000012.1:0-12143 GCA_037141275.1 Actinomycetes bacterium | reverse complement strand
CACTTAGCCTGAAGGCTGGCTACGCGATGGTCCCGTGGTCAAACCTTGCATCGGCTTTGGTTCCCAATGGTCGCTACCTCGACTTCGACTCGAGGACAGCAGGCCTGTCCACCTCACCTGCAGGCGTGGCGATTGGCTCATACATCAGCGGTCTCTACCTTTCGGGCGTCAGCTCAGCTTGGTATAGCGGCGCTGGCGTTGACCCTGAAGCAGACCTCACAACCTGGCGCAGTGAGATCTTCGCCGGGGAGCCTTTCGGCACCAGCGCTGTGGCCGATCTAAAAAAGATCAGCGACTTCCACAGCGGTTACACCGTCAGTGGAACACCTGCCGCTCTTCTGATCCAGAACGGTTGGACTGACGACCTCTTCACACCAGCTGAGGCACTGCGCGTCTACGAGAGTCAGAAGGCAGCGGGCAACAAGAACGTCCGCTTGATCTTCAACGACGCAGGTCACGCTCGTTCGCAGAACAACGCGGAGACAACCGAGTACATGAACCAGCAAGGTCGACTGTTCTTCGACAATCAACTCAAGGGCATCGCTGGCGGTATGGCTCCTGGCGCAGCAGTTGCAATGGGCATGGGTTGCGACGGCGCAGCAAGCGGCGGTCCCTGGACTGCAACTAGCTGGGAGAAGATCCACCCTGGCGTTGTGAGCTACACCAACAAGACGTCACAGACGATCAGCCGCACCTTAAGCCTCGTCGGTGGCGACAAGAACACTGCTCTTGCCCTTGACCCACTGACCGGGTCAGCTGGCGCCTGCGGCAAGTTGACTGACATGCAGGAGCCAGGTGTAGCTACCTACACTTTCCAGAGCAAGGGATTCACCATGCTCGGCCTGCCAACAGTTCAGGCAACAATCAAGACGTCGGGCAAGTATGGAGTGATCAACGCTCGCCTCTGGGATGTAACCGGTGGTCAGCGTCGCATGATCACCCGCGGCGTCTACCGACTGCTTGACAACCAGACCGGCACGATCACATTCCAGCTTCACGGCAACGGCTACAACTTCGCAGCCGGCCACACAGTGAAGCTTGAGCTCCTTCCACAGGACTCGCCCTACTACCAGAACACCAAGGGCATCTTCTCAGTGAAGGTCTCGAAGGTAACCCTCGAGCTTCCAACGCTTGAGGCTAAGAGCTCATCCAAGGGAATCACCAGCCCAGTGATCAGCAAGTTCAAGCGCTAAGCCCAGACTGACACCAAAAGTCACGCGACGCCCCGGTTTCGACCGGGGCGTTTCTTATTCCGGGCCGAATTGGCCACGAGCCGGACCAGAGCAGTTCTCACTTGGTCACAACAAGTAACCAAGTGATCAAGTTTATAATGAGATAGTGACCTCATGAAACAGACCTTTCCAACAGTTCTTGCAGCAGTAATCACCGTCGCTTTAGCCGTGGGGGCCGCCAGCGCCTCCGCAACCGTCTACTCGGGTTCGATTGTGGATGGGGCGGACGGTCATTACCTCGGCAAGTACCCGGCAACTGACGTGATCGCTGAAAGCATGAGCGTCGACAACGCCACAGGTACCTGGCGAACAATCATCACATTTCGCGGTAAGGCACTGCCCACGACCAATGTGCAGATCTACATTTCGTTCGATACTGGTGCGCTCAACCAATTTGGTGAGCTCGACACTTATCCTTTCTACGAGATCGCTGTTAGGGGAGGGAAGATGACGTTTGTTGACCGTACCGTCGCCTACCTGTTTGGAGGCAAGCCCAAGGTGACTCTCAGCCGACCGGACAAGGTCCTACTTGTCAAGATCGTTTCCCCCGGCATGATCGGCGTTGTCCCTCTCAAGGGCAGCCCCATGAGGCTGTCGTACAAGACGGTCAATCAGGACTTGGTGCTCGGATTCCCACTCCTGCCCCAGCCCTGAACGCGCTCAGTCGCGAATTATCGCGACGACACGAGCGGGGCCGGCGCTGCCGCCGACAACCTTGAGCGGGAAGGCTGCGACTTCAAAGCCCGTCTGAGGAAGTTGGTCCAAGCCGGCAAGCCGCTCAATCTGGCTGTAGGCACGATCACACTGGTGCGCGGCCCAGAACACGCCAGCACTGTCCTCAGCCTTAGCTTGCTCGGCCTGCATGTAGAGCGGAGCGTCCCATCCCCAAGCGTCAATTCCCACTAGGCGAATACCGCGGTCACAGAGCCACACGGTTGCCTCTGCTGTCACACCACAGCCCTTCGCCATATAACCGGGATCGGCGATGAAGGCGTCCATGCCCGTGTGGACAAGGACAACATCTCCGGGGGCCAGGTCATGTCCAATGCGCTCCAGTTCAGCCTCAAAGTCAGCGACGGTCAACGCGTCTCCATCCTCGCGTCCGGTGGCATTGATCACAACACCAGGCCCGTGGAACCAGTCGAGTGGAAGTTCGTCAATCGTCTTGGCCGGCTCGCCACCGATGCGGCTGTTGTAGTGCCACGGCGCATCGACATGCGTCGTGTTGTGCGTGCCCAAGGTGATTGTCTCGACAGCCCATCCCTCACCATCACGCAGAAGATCAGGCCCAACACCGATCAAAGTTTCAATCCCCTCGGCGCCTTCAGCGTGACTGCTGTGCTCAACCTTGACCGCGAGCATGTCGGGTGTCCCCTCAGGAGTCGACACGAGGGGGACGGAGAGGTCGATGTACCTCACGCTCAACGGCCTCCGGAAGTCGGCTCACTCGCAGGTCCGCGTGGCGGCGTGATGCCCAGGACCCGCATTGCCTTGAGGCCAAGGGAGAGCTTCTCCCGCCCTTCGCTTGACCCAACATCAAGTCCGGAAAGCTCCTTGATCCGTTCGAGCCGATACCTAACCGTGTGGCGGTGGGTGATCAGCCGCGCGGCTGTAGCCCCAACGTTGCCGTCGCATTCCAGGAACGTGCTGAGTGTTCCCACCAGGTTGCTTTCGTACTGCGTGTCATATGCGGCGATCGGCTCGACCGTCTCGCCATAGAACGAGCGGAGCTCCTCCGGGTCCTCGGTCATCGCACGCAGAACCAGTCGGTAGGCACCCGTCTCCTCAAAGCCAAGTGATTGCCGGTCCTCATCGCCCTCCACAACATTGGCCGCGAGGAGCGCCTCCTTGGCGGCGCGAGCAAGCCCATCTGCTCCCTCCGCGCGCCCGCTGCGCCCAATCGCAAAACCAAAGCCTGGAAGCCCTGCAGTCAACTCGCGTAGAAGTGCGTCACCGACTGCCCGGCCGGACTCACCATCAGCGTCCGGGACGATCACCAACACCTCGCCGTCGTTACCCACATGGGCAGTGTTAGCTGCCACCGATCCGGGACGGGAGCCTCGTGCCGCGCGTCCCGCAACGGCCAGTAGACGCGGACGCCAGTCGTCCCCTGAGGCAACCCTTGCGTGCGCTCTTACAACGAGGAGCGTGACGCCGTCCTCCAGCCGCAGGCCCATCTCGGAGGCTCGTGCGTTGCCGTCCTCTGCGCTGACGATCGAATCTGAAAGCGCATCCTCCAAAAATGACCCGAGGGCCTCCTCGCTGGCCCGCTCCGGGGCCCTGACCCGTTCCACTTCACTGGCGACAACAGCCGCCACAAGCCGCCGCAACGACACATCAGCATCCTGCCCGCGCTGGCGCAGACGCAGGCTCCCAACCTCAGCGTCCCCAACGCGCAGGTCAATCGCCTCAACGCCTTCAGCGTCGCGCAGAAGTGCTCGCTCATCAGCCGTTGACCGTGCTGCAACAGCGAGCACAGTGCCTCCCCTGTCGATTAGGACAAGGCTTGCGTCAAGAACTCGAGCGGCCGCACGGACGATCTCCGGGAGACCAGCGCCATCCTCCACTGCTGTGGTGAGCAAATCAAGGGCGGCAAGCCCCGAAGTCTGTTCGATGCCGGGGGGCATGTGAGTAAGGCTACCGCGACGAGCGTGAAGTCAGGCGATTTGGGGCCAAGCCCAGATGATTCCAATGCCCAAAGCGACCCCAATCCCAGCGAAGATTCCGAAGGCGTAGAGGCTCAGCATTCCAGCAGCAAGCCTGTCCGATGTCGTCTTCCTTGCCCTGATCGCCGGAACGGCGACATAGCGCAGGAACACGGTGATCGAACCGACCAGCGCGAGAGCGACAACAGCTTGGGTGATCAGAAGATTGCTCATCGGAGTTCCTCAATCGTGCCAGATCCCGGCGACGCAGTCGCCCATACAGCCTGCGGAACGCGGTCCGTAAGACCCTCGGCTGCGCGTTTGGCCCGCTCTGGGCCGTCAGTCCCCGCGAAGAGTCCCACCACGGTTGGACCCGAGCCAGTGACGAATGCCTGATCCGCTCCGGCCGCCCGCGCCTCAGTGATTCCTGCTGACACGGCTGGCTCCAAGTCCGCCGCAGCCGGACCAAGGTCGTTGAGTCCAAGTAGCCCGGCTGGAAGCTCCCAACCTCGGGCTGATGCCTCCGCCCTGATGGCCTCAGCGATTGCAGCAATGTCCTGGGAGCTTCTCCGCAGGCCCAGCTCCCCAGCCCGGGCGAAAACAACTGGTGTTGAGAGACCAACTGATGCGGGAAGGATCAGGAGTACAACGGCTGGGGGCAGGGGGAGCGCGGTGACACGGTCACCAATCCCCTCAACCAGTGTTGGTCCGCCGTGGAGGAGCGGGGCAACATCGGCTCCGAGGGCAGGCGCTAAGTCGCTCAGCAGTGAGTCGTCAGGACGGCCGGCCCAAGCAGCAACCAACCTCAGGGCTGCAGCAGCATCAGCTGACCCACCACCCATCCCGGCCGCAACTGGCACGCGCTTCTCAATCGTCACCCTGACCGGCGTGCCTTCCCACCCGCTCGCCTCGCGCCAAAGCGCTAGAGCCGCGGAGACAAGGTTGTCGCCCTCCACTCCTGGACAGACCACCTCGTCGCGCTCGGCGTTGGACGGTTCAATTACCAACCGGTCCGCAAGGTCAAGTGGGAGTACAACGCTGACCACGTCGTGGTAGCCGTCTTCCCTCAGCGGCCCCAGTGCGAGGCAGAGGTTGATCTTCCCCTGCGCGTCAAGCCCCAACGGCTGCCCATCGGCCTCAGGCATCAAGGCCCATCCGCTCTGCAAGCTCCACAAACTGCTGGGGCCCGAGGGTCTCAGCTCTGGCATCAGCAGGAAGGCCCATTTCCTCAAGGGCAGTCCTTGTCCGATCGCGGATTCCCTCTGCCGCACCTGGGGCAAGCGAGAGCGACCTAGCCAATGCCTTACGGCGGTGTGCGAAGCCCTCGCGTATCAACGCTCGGACCGCTGGCCCAGTTGCGGGTCGAACCCGGTCAAGGCGGACAATCACCGAGTCAACGTTTGGAATTGGGCGAAAGACTGTCCTTGAGACAGGTCGGACGACCTTGACTCGGCAAGCGAGCTGGGCGAGCGCAGATGGGGCCCCGTAAGTCTTTGACCCCGGGCTAGCAGCGAGGCGATCGCCCACTTCCTTCTGGACCATCCCCACCCAGATCTGACACTTGGGGAGCGCGGGGATCGAGTCGAGAATCAGCGGCGCGGCAATGCCATACGGAAGGTTGGCAACCAGTTTGGTTGGCTCCGGGTCAAGGCTCCCAAGGTCCATGTGCATCGCATCGGCGAAGTGGAGCGTCACATTGTCAAATGGTTCAACAGCCTCGGTTAGGGCGCCCTCCAGCCCAGGGTCAATCTCAACCACATGTAGGTGGGCGGCTTTCGCGGCGAGGTGCTCGCTCAGAATCCCAAGTCCGCCGCCAACCTCAAGCACTGTGTCCGCAGGCCCCACATCAGCCTCTTTGGCGACAACCTCGAGCATGTTCGCGTCGATTAGGAAGTTCTGCCCAAGGTCGCGCTTCGGCTTTATGCCGCCCTCACGCATGCGCTCCAGCGATGCTGCGACTCGTCTCTCTCCAGCGGAGCTCACCACGCAAAAACCTCGGCGGCCGCCTTGGCTACCCCGTCGGAAAACTCGTCGATGCCGACACGGCGCTCAGCCGCAATCACCGCAGCCGTATGCATCACGTTGGCGGGCTTGTTGCGCTCCTTGCGGACGACCTGAGGCGAAAGGTACGGGGCATCGGTCTCTACCAGCAGCCTGTCTGCTGGAACTGCGATCGCCGCAGTTCGTAGATCCTCGGCTGACGGGTAGGTGGCATTGCCAGCGAAGCTGATCCACCAGCCTCGCGCAACGCATTCGCTGATCCGCTCGGGCATGGAGAAGCAGTGGAGGATCACCCTCAGGCCCTCCCCGCACTCGTCAAGGATGGAGATCGTCTGTTCATCCGCAGCGCGCGTGTGGATGATCAGCGCCTTGTCTAACTCGCGGGCAAGGTCACAGTGGGCGCGGAAGGCGGCTTGCTGGTCGGCTAGCGGGGCTCCTTCCCGGTAGAGGTCCACTCCTGTCTCGCCGACTGCCACGCAGCGCGGGTGTGCCGCGAGCTCACGCAGCGCGCCAAGGTCCTTAAAGCCAGTGGCAGAATTGGGGTGCAGTCCAACAGCCGCGTAGACCTCAGGATGAGCTTGGGCGGCTTCCAGAGCGAGGCGGCTTGAGGCCTCCTCAGTCCCGACAGTGACCATCCGTTCAACTCCAGCGGCGACCGCCTCCGCGACGACCTCGGCAGTGTCGCCTTCGCAGAGATGGATGTGCGTGTGGGAGTCGATCAAGGCTTGGGGAAGAGTGGTGCCAGCGGCCCAACTTTGGAGCCGGTGCCAACTGGGCGCCATGTCGCTGCGCTCCAGCTCAGGTCGTCTTCGCCTAGGGCAGCGATCAGTGTTCCCGTTGAAACCGGGATGAATGCGTGAAGAGCGACCGTCACTACACGGACGCCTTCGATCAGCGTTGCCAAAACTTGGTCAAGCCGTTGGGATTCAGCCTCGTCCTTGGCGAGCACCCAGGGGGCGGTCTCCTCCACGTATCGGTTGAGGCGCCTGATCCGTTTCCAGATGGCCTCCAATGCGTTTGTTGGCTCAACCGCATCAAGGAATGCGGCCACCTCTGCAGCAACGCCTGATAGCTCTGCCTCGATCACCGGATCGTGGGCAACGGCCGGCGTGTTGCCATCCCGCCAGCGCTCAACCATGGCAACCGTCCTGCTGGCGAGGTTGCCGAAGTCATTGGCCAACTCAGTTGAGTAGCGCGTCTCGAAGCCTTCAGTGCTGACCGTTCCGTCCGCTCCAAACTGGACTTCGCGCATCAGGTAGAAACGGAGTGCGTCAGCCCCGAAGCGATCCATCACTTCGAACGGGTCGAGCACGTTGCCGAGTGACTTAGACATCTTCTCCCCATCCATCAGCAGGTACCCGTGCACAATCAGGGACCGGGGAACATCCAACCCGGCGGCCATCAGGATGGCTGGCCAGTACACGGCGTGGAACTTAAGGATGTCCTTGCCGATCAGCTGGACTGCCGCCGGCCAGTATTGCGAGGTGATGTCCTCGCCTTCGCGGGCAAACCTGAGCGCTGTCACATAGTTGAGGAGGGCGTCAAACCAAACGTAGAAAACTTGGGACTCATCCCACGGGACGGGCACACCCCATGTCAGACCGGAGCGGGAGCAGGAGATGTCGCGCAGGCCGGACCGGATAACCGAGAGTGCTTCATTACTGCGTTCCGGTGGGCGAACAAAGTCGGGTTGCTCGTCAAAGAGCCGCTCAAGGTCCGCTTGGAAAGCTGAGAGGCGGAAGAACCAGTTCTCCTCCTTCTCAACGGTCAGCTCAATTCCGTGAACGGGGCATGTGTCGCCCGGCCCAACCTCCTGAGCAGTCTTAAAGTCTGCGCAGCGCGGGCAGTAGAGCCCCTCGTACTCACCCTTGTAGATGTGGCCAGCCTCGTGGATGCGGACCATCAGCTCGCGTACAGCTTCGGTGTGGCGCGGATCTGAGGTCCTAATGAAGAAGTCGTTGGTCGCTTCGATCCTTGGCATCAGGGCTTCAAAGCGAGCCGCATTGCGGTCGGCAAGCTCCTTGGGGCTGATCCCCTCGGCCTCAGCAGCAAGCGCGACTGGCTCGCCGTGTTCATCAGTTCCGGTCAGGAAGAAGACATCCTCACCGCGCTGGCGCATGTGCCGAGCGAGGACGTCGGCAGCGATCGTCGTGTACGCGTGACCCAGATGTGGCTGGGCGTTGACGTAGTAAATCGGCGTGGTTACGTAGTAGCTCACAGAAGCGAAGGCTAGTCGCCCCCGGGCGCGTCGCCGGCCTCGGGGTAGAGATCATTGGCGCGCAGGCCCGTCAGTCGGGCGATTACTTTGGCGGCAGTGCGCGGCTTGGCGCCAGCAGCAACTAGGTCGTCAACGGCAGCAGAGGCGGTCGCCTGATCACCCGTCTGCTGGTTTGGTGGTCCAACAACAAGGGTGATTTCGCCCTTCACTTCCGTGCGACTGGAGAGGATCTGAGCAACCTCAGCTGCCGTGCCACGAATCGCCTCCTCGTGAATCTTTGTCAGCTCACGACACACTGCCACTTGGCGATCAGGGTCCATGTCAGCTAGGAGCGACACGGTCGCCGTGACCCGCTTGGGGGACTCGAACGCCACCAGCGTGTCGGCTGACTCAGTGAACACTCTGGTCAGGTCTCCTTGGCGCTTGGGCAAGAATCCGACGAATCGAAAGCTGTCCGCTGGCAGGCCTGAGAGAACAAGGGCTGTGGTCACGGCCGTCGGGCCCGGGAGTACCTCAACGCGCAAGCCCTCCTCAATGCATGTGCGAACGAGCAGATACCCGGGGTCGGAGACAATCGGCGTCCCCGCGTCTGACACGAGAGCAACTGTTCCCCCTGCGCGAATCTTCTCAACCAAGGAAGGCAGTGCGGACCGTTCGTTGCGGTCATGCAACGGAACTGGCCTCGTATCGATCCCCTCGTTTTCAAGCAGGATCCGTGTGCGGCGAGTGTCCTCACTGGCAATTACATCCGCTGAGCGCAGCGCCTCAGTGACTCTCCGGGTTGTGTCGCCAAGGTTCCCAATCGGCGTTGGGCAGACCACAAGCCGGCCACCGGGGGTCGCGCTCATCCGTTCCCGTCTCGGGCGGCGCGGTCACGAGCGAGTAGCGATGCGCCGATCAACCCGGCGTCCGCCCCGAACTTCGCGGGGATGATCTCCATCTCAAGAGCGGCAGGAGGCATCGCTCTCTCCCTCAGCACAGAACGGGCCGGCTCGAGGATGAGGTCCCCCGCTGCGGCAAGGCCGCCGCCAACAACGACCAGCTCAGGGTCGAGCAGATTTGCGATTGCGACCAGCCCCGTCCCAAGCCACTGCCCAACTATCCCAAGTGCTTCAAGTGCGGCTAGGTCGCCGTCATGCGCGAGCTCGACGACACGCGCACCACGCAGTGGGCCGTTGGCCGCAGCTTTGGCGAGTTCGCTCTGGGGCCGGGCGATTGCGACCCTTTCGGCCTCGCGCTCAAGCGCCGGGCCACTCACACGGGTCTCAAGGCAGCCTCGCCCAGGACACCCAAGTCCGCACTTCAAGCCACCCGGTTCTACGGGCAGGTGCCCAAGTTCGCCAGCTGCGCCGTGAGCTCCGCGCCTCACCTCGCCGTCCAGGACAAGGCCTGCTCCAATCCCAGTTCCCAAAGTCATCACCACCGCATTGCCAACTCCAACTGCTGCACCAGCCCTGTGTTCGGCAATTGCCGCACAGGTGGCGTCGTTGTCGGCGACGACTGGAAGGCCCAGCCGTTCAGCTAACAAGTCCTCTATTGCGAGGTCCATCAACGGCAAGTGGGTCGAACGGACGACGCGGCCTGTGGAGTGATCAAAGGTCGCTGGGACCCCGATTCCCACTGCGACCGGCTCGTCCGCCACGCCGCGTCTGGCCTCCTCAACGGTGGCGACAATCACATCAATCAAGTCTGGGCGCGACAGCCCGGCCACCTCATGGCGGACTCTTGACCGAATTCCAAGGTCGGCGTCCAGCACTCCGGCGAGCACCTTCGTCCCCCCAAGATCAACCCCAATTGTGCACTCGGCAGCCACCTTGTTCACTATAGGTGTGGCAGTGGCCGATGACACGCCCGATTACACCGTCTACCGAGCCAGGCCCCGCGGCCTGCGCGAACGCCTCCGTGGCGAGGCTGCCCCTGTGGGGAATCGCGACCCGAAGCGCCAACGAGGTAGCCGTGGCCGCAAGACCCCCTGGAGCCCAATTCGGGTACTCAAGTTTGCACTCATGGGAGCCGTTGGATGGGTCCTCCTTTCCGCGGTCCTCTTCCTGATCAGCGCCCACTCACAGGAGGGCAAGGGGATTTCTCAGGAGGCCAAGGCGGCGCTGGTCAAGGGAGGTTTTCCGCCACTGACCCCCACCACAATTCTGGTGCTCGGTTCTGACAAACGGCCGAAGGGAAGTAAGGAGCCAGGTGCGAGGGCCTCTGGTCAACGGTCAGACACGATCATGCTGCTGCGCGTTGGTGGTGGCGCCTCATCCAAACTTTCGATCCCTCGCGACACGGTCGTTCCAATTCCCGGCCATGGGGTTGACAAGATCAACTCGGCTTACGCATACGGCGGGGCAGCCCTTTCGATCAAGACCATCTCCAACTGGACGGGGATCAGCATTGACCATCTGATTGAGGTCAACCTTGAGAACTTCCCCAAGTTCATCGACGCTCTGGGCGGAATCACGGTCAAAACTCCGTGCGTTATTTCCGACATCAATGGGGGCACGCGCAACGGCGGTGTGTCGATCCGACTCCACAAGGGCGAAAACGACCTCAACGGCAAACAGTCACTTGCTTACGCCCGAACGCGTCACAACCGGTGCGATCCGTCCTACAGCGACATTGCCCGAGTGCGGGCGCAACAGCAGATAATCGGGGGCATGAGAGGAAGCCTCCTGTCGCTCGGCGGGTTCATCCGCCTGCCTTGGGCCGCATGGGCGGCTCCACAAGCCATCAACACTGATGTTGGAGCCCTGGAGCTATCCGGAATCATTGCCTCAATCGTCGTCTCAGGCTCTCCGCCTCCAAAGGTCCTCAAGCCCACGGGCGCAGTGACACTCTCCAACGGTGGTGCTGGATTGGTCGTCAGCGACAGCGCCAAACAGCGTGCCGTTGATCAGTTCCTCAACGGCTGATCAGGGTCAGTCAGACTTTTTGGCGGGACCGGAGTCGCTGCCTTTGGACTCTGACTTCTTTGGGGAAGCCTTGTCCGAGCTTGAGCTTGAATCGCTCGACTTAGAAGTCGTGGAACCAGAATCAGTCGATGTGGCGCTCGAATCCTTCTTGGCCTTCTCGCGAGCGCGGCTCTTAGTTCCATAGTCCGTGTTGTAGAAGCCCTTCCCCTTGAAGTGCACCGCGGGGGCGAAGAGAATCCGTTGCGCTGGTGCGCCACATTCTTGGCACTCAGTCAGTGGATCTTCAGCCATCCGCTGAATGACCTCAAACTGATGGCCCTTCTCACACTTGTATTCATAGACGGGCATTGGTCCGCGAGTATAGGCGGGCCCGGGCAATTACATGGACTCAGCGACTATGTTCCCAAAGGCTTCCACGATGACCTCCCCAGAACAGAACACACTCAGCCAACCACTTTCACTCCCCTGCGGAGCCGTTATCTCCAACCGATTTGCCAAGGCTCCGACCAGTGAACACTTGGCCGAACGAAGCGGTGACCCGGGACGCGAGCTCGAGTCTCTTTATCGGCTCTGGGCCAATGGCGGCACCGGCCTGATCATCACCGGAAATGTGATGATCGAGCGGCACCGCTTCGAGGCACCTCGTAACCCGGTCTTTGATGCACAGACAGATCCTCAGGCTGTCAAGGCGTACGCGACGGCAGCCAAAGCTGGGGGCAACCTCGCCATCGTTCAGATCAGCCACCCTGGCCGCCAGCAGCAGCGCGGCCACGGAAAGACGGTCGCGCCCTCCGCAGTGAAGCTCGCGGCGCCAGGCCTCCTGTTCGGTAAGCCAAGAGCACTTACTGGTGACGAGATTGATGACCTAATCAGGAAGTATGCGACTGCGGCACGGATCGCCGTCGACGGAGGCTTTGACGGCGTTGAGCTCCACGCGGCGCACGGGTACTTGATCAACCAGTTCCTCTCCCCTGTCGTCAATCAGAGGACTGACGAGTGGGGCGGGACCTTCGAGAAGCGGTCGCGCTTCCTGCTTGCGGTTCTCTCCGCGGTCAGGGCGGAGATCGGCCCAGAGCGGATCATCGCTGCCAAGCTCAACTCAGCTGACTTCCAGCGCGGTGGATTCACAAACGAGGAC
>JBAXCW010000011.1:0-12155 GCA_037141275.1 Actinomycetes bacterium | reverse complement strand
GCGGTAGCCAACACCAAAGTGGGTGTGAATGTAATCCCAGTCCGGTGAGAACACGGCGATCTTCTGGCGCAACTTCCTGATGAACACATCAACGGAACGATCACCGTGAGCCATCTGGAAGCCCCAGACACGCTGGTAGATCTCTTCGCGCTCAAGAACGTTGCCCGGATTGTCAGCCAGAAGGTGAAGCAGTTCAAACTCTCGGCGGGTGAGGTCGAGGCTGCGCCCTTCGCAGAATGCCTGGAACTGGTCCGCCCGAATAGAAAGGTCCCCGGCCAAGATCGGCTCACGGGTAAGGCCCTGTGCGGGCTTACGCCGACGCATGATCGATTCGATGCGAGCGATCAGCTCTTCCGGATGGCAAGGCTTGGTAATCCAATCGTCTGCACCGGCCCTAATGCCGCGAACCCGCTGCCCTACTGAGCTGGGAGCCGTCGTGACAACGATTGCCATCTCAGGCAGATTGCCGCGCAGATACTCGATCGTCTCAGCCCACTGTGGCCCCAACAGAGTCGGGTCGATCACAAGAGCGTGGAGACGCATCGACACGAGCGCGTCAATCGCTGGAACCTGAGTCAGGTCTCGCTGCTGCCAGCCGAGTGACTCAGCGCGCCGACGGAGCACGGTCCCGAAGCCGGTATCGCGGTCAACGACAGCTATCCGAAGCGCGGGAGTGGAGGCGAATGAAGGTCCTGCGTCCAGATGCTCGACGCGGTGTGTTTCGGTAATCGACATTGCCGGGCGAATCCTAACGGTATGAGGGGCGTCTTGTCACGTCTGAAGTGGTGTTGTTAACAAGTCGTTCACACCTACCCTGTTGGTGATTCAGAGATTTAGGCTGAGCCACGGCGGAGGGTGAGCGTCTCGAGCGCATGAGCCACACCCTCGCAGGCGTCAACCGCCTTCTCCAGCGACTCGTAGACATCCTTCCAGCGGATGACGACCATCGGGTCGATCCCTCCAGCGAAGAGCGCGCCAAGGCCCTCACGGCTAACCCTGTCTCCCTCATTTTCAAGTCGGTGTAGCTCAACAATCCGTGAGGTGAGGTCATTCCCCTTGCGCAGGTCCTTGAGTGCCCCCGCAACCTCAGCCGCTGCCTCAGCGAGGATCCCGCCCAACTCAGAGGCCTGAATCATCGGCGCCTCTATGCCGTAACGGCCGATCATGTCGGCAGCCTCCTCAGCGTGATCCACAATGTCGTCGATGGCTGAGGCGAGCGTGTGTAGATCGCCCACATCTTCGTAGGGCTTTGAAGCTGTGTCCAACTTGCGCAGGATCGCGTGAGTAATGCGGTCCCCCTCCTGCTCCGCTTCCAGAACCTGCTCCGAGAGCTTGGTCACGTCAGGGATCGAGCCCAGCAGGGTGTCAAGAACCACTGCTGCTGCAGCAGCATTCTTGCCTGCTCGCTCGAACAGCTCGAGCAAGTCCTTATCTCTTGATCCACGCTTGGCCATAGTGAAGTCTGTTCTAGCGGTCGCGGCTGTCGCCGGCCTGCGATGCATCAGCAAATTCGCGGAACACGCCGGTCACCACGAAGGCGATCTGCTCGCCGATGTCAACGGCGTTGTCGCCGATTCGCTCTAGGCATCTTGCCGCAAGCGTCATGGTCATTGCCCACTCGCGCAAATCGAGGTCATTTCCAACTTCAAGCGCCCGCCGGAAGATTGCCTTGTTGAGCTCGTTGACCTTCTGATCTCGCTCGGCGAGGTCAACAGCCATCTCAGGGTCACGCCCTTCGAACGCCTTCATCGACTGGCGGACGATCTGGCGGACAGCCATCCCCATCTCCTCCATCATGCTCAGGATCTGAGGGTCAGTTGGTGGTGCGGTGCCCGAGACTGGAATCAGCTTGGAGATGTTCACGCACTGGTCGCCCATCCGCTCCATGTTGCGGATCACATGTAGGAGCGCGGCGAGCAGTCGGAGGTCACCTGCCACCGGGGCCTGGCGGGCGAAGAGCGAGAGGACGCCTTGGTGGATCTGGAGGTAACGGCCATCAATCCGGTCGTCATCTGCCACGACCAGCTGAGCGAGCTCGATGTCCTGGTGGGCTAGCGCTTCCAAGGAACGATCTAGTGCGCCGACTACAAGCTCGATGCCCTCAAGCGTGTCGCGTTCAAGGCGGGCGATCTCATCCCGATACTGAATCCGGTGAGGAACTTGGAGGTCTGGGTCCGGTGTTTCCATCAGCCGAACTTACCTGTCACGTAGTCCTCAGTCCGCTTGTCGGACGGATTGGTGAAGATCGTGTCGGTGGCGTCGTACTCAACGACAACGCCTGTGCGCCGCTTCTCGTCCTCAGCCATCTCGACTGTGAAGAAGGCTGTCTTGTCAGAGACACGCGCGGCCTGCTGCATGTTGTGAGTCACGATGACAATGGAGATTCGCTCCTTCAGCTCGGACATCAGGTCCTCGATTCGGCCTGTGCTGATCGGGTCCAGAGCAGAACACGGCTCGTCCATCAACAGAACATCAGGGTCTGTCGCAAGCGCCCTGGCAATACACAGGCGCTGCTGCTGGCCGCCTGACATGCCAAAGGCGTTCTCAGTTAGGCGGTCCTTGACCTCATCCCAAAGTGCTCCGCGAACTAGGGCACGCTCAACAATCTCGTCCATGTCCCCTTCCATGCCGACAACACGTGGCCCGAAGGCGACGTTGTCGTAGATCGACTTGGGGAATGGGTTCGGCTTCTGGAAGACCATCCCAATCCGTTTGCGTACTTGGACAGGGTCGATCTCGTCTGCGTAAAGGTCTTGTCCGTGGTAGATGACGTGGCCGCCTACCTTGGCGCCGGGAATTAGGTCGTTCATGCGATTCAGGCAGCGCAGGAAGGTGCTCTTCCCGCAACCGGAAGGCCCGATCAGGGCGGTTACCTCCCGCAGACCGAAGCTGAGTGAGACATCGCGGATGGCACGGTGCTCGCCGTAGTAAACCTCCACATCGGAGCAGTCGAAGATCACCTCAACTGGGGCAGGGGCTTCTTTAGGACCTGTGAGGTCACTCATTTCCAAATCGTATTCGCTATCCACGGGCGGCAGGTATGGGGTCAGGTCAGTCACGTTCCCTGATACTCCCACCTCAGCTGGCGCTTTGGGAGTCTGATTATCTGGATTGGGTCCGGCAGTACTTGCTGACACGTCACCACCTCTGTTCGTAGCGGTTGCGCATCACGATCGCGACACCGTTCATCGCAAGCAAGATTCCGAGCAAGACGATGCTGGCTGTTGCGGCTTGGTTAACGAAGACGGAGTTGGGGTCCTGGGTCCAGCTGAAGATCTGGATCGGCAGGGCAGTGAACGCATCCCCTAGCCCCGAGGGGTTGAAGCGGGGCGACGATGCTGCTCCGATTACCAGCAGGGGTGCAGTTTCGCCAATGGCGCGCGAGAGGCTGAGGATGATGCCGGTGACCATTCCCGCCCGGGCGCCTGGAAGCACCTGGCGAGAGACCATCTGCCACTTGGTGGCCCCGAGGGCTAAGGCCCCTTCCCTAATCGAAGGCGGGACAGCCCTGATTGACTCGCGGGCCACGATGATCACGACCGGCAGTACGAGCAGCCCAAGCGTCAGTCCTCCCGCGAGGAGCACAGGACCGAGCCCAAGCGGTCCGCGGACGATGAAGGCTAGGCCGAGAATTCCGTAGACGACTGAGGGGACTGCTGCCAAGTTCTGGATGTTCACTTCAATCATCCGATTCCACCAGCGCGTCTTGTCGGCGTACTCCTCCAGATAAAGAGCGGTCGCAATACCCACTGGGATCACGAAGACAGCGGTCAGGAGCATCAGGTAGAGCGTTCCGACAATGGCTGACTGGGCCCCGGAGTTGGCCGGGTTTATGCGCGATGGAAAGTTGAGGAAGAACTGAAGGCTCAGGTCCGGAGCACCCTTGACGACAGTCTGGATGATCAGGGCAAGCAGCGAGATCAGGGCCAACCCGATCGCGCCGAACATGAGCACGTCGAAAAGGAATGCGCGCTTGTTCGACTTGTCGCCCCTGCGCATTCCACTAATCGCGCTGCGGGCTATCGAATGACCTGTCATTCGTAGACCTGCCTATACCTGCTGACAACCCGAGTAGACACAGCATTGAGGAGCAGGGTGACGCAGAAGAGTGTGAAGCCAACTACGAAGATCGTCTCGTACTTGAGGGTCCCTTGAGGAATGTCCCCGCGCGCAGTGGCCGCGATAAAGGCCGCCATGGACTGGAACGAGCCTGTCGGGTTGAGGCTCATGGAAGGTGACTGCCCACCAGCGATCAGAATGATGACCGTCTCGCCGATCGCCCTCGACGCGCCAAGAATCAACGCGGCAACTATCCCTGACAGTGCTGCCGGGAAGACCACCCGGAGGGCGACTTGAAGTCGGCCAGCGCCGAGTCCATAAGCCCCCTCTCGCAAGGACTGGGGAACTGAGCGCATGGCGTCCTCAGCCACCGAAGCGATTGTTGGCGTGACTAGCAATCCGAGCACAAGGCCGGCAGAGAGGCCATTGAACTCAGTGACGGGGATTCCAAGCACGCCGCGCAGAATCACTGGTGTCACGTAGGTCAATGCGAAGTAGCCGAAGATGATCGTCGGCATCCCTGCGAGCAACTCAAGGATTGGCTTGACACTCTTGCGCACCTTGGGCTTGGCGAACTCAGCAAGGTAGATGGCCGCCAGCAGCCCGCACGGCACCGCGACAAGAAGTCCAATTCCGGTGAGGTAGAACGTTCCCCACAGCAGAGGCAGCACCCCGAAGGATTGCTGGTCCCCGGAGAGCAGCGGGGTCCATTTGGTGCCCGCGAAGTAGTCCAGCGGTGAGACCTCACCGAAGAAGGAGATCGTCTGCTGAAGCAGCGTCACAACGATCGCTGTTGTCGTCGCGATGGACAACATGGCAGCGAGAAACAGGAGCCCCTTGATGAGGGACTCCCGGGCCGAACGCGCAGAGCGGGCCCGGACCAGATCGGCCCGAACCCGCTCGACAGTGGTCGTTGAGACCGCGTTCACTACTTGGCGTTCTTCTCCGCTACGGCAAGCTGAGCCTTGGCCTTCGCGAGTTGCGCGCTGGTCATTGGAACGAGCTTGGCCGTGCCGGCGATTGAGATCGCACTGTCAACAGTGCTGGATAGGAAGCTCTTCACCTGTGGCTTCGCCATTGACTTTTCGTTGACGTACATGAACAGTGGCCTTCCAAGGGGAGCGTATGTGCCGTCCTGGACGGTAGCGACGGTCGGCTTGATGCAACCCTTGCCTGCGTCGACACCGACGATGGTCAACTTGCTGCCAGCGGCTTCGGCGTAGCTGTAACCAAAGTAGCCAAATCCACCCTTGTCACCTTCAACACCAGTGACGAGCTGATTGTCATCCTCGGATGGCTGGTAGTTCTCACGAGTAACGCCCTTAGTTCCATTGATCTTCTCGGTGAAGAAGTCAAACGTTCCGGAATCAGTACCCGGACCAAAGAGCGACAGCTTTGTCTTTGAGAACTTCGGATCCACCTGGGACAAGGAGTTGACCTGTGATCCCTTGTTCCAGATCTGCTTCAGCTGGGCCGTCGTGAGGCAGTCAATCCCAAGTGCTGGATTAGCTACAACTGCGATCCCATCGTTGGCAACCTGAACCTGCTGGTAAGTGACTCCGCCCTTGCTGCAGGCAGCAACTTCCTCAGGGGAAATAGAGCGTGATGCGTCTGAGATGTCGGTCTCGCCAGCGCAGAACTTCTGGAAGCCGCCACCGGTGCCGGACTCGCCAACAGCGATCTTGACTCCGCTTTGAGTCTGGTTGAAGGATTCAGCAGCAGCCTGGGCAAGCGGGAATACCGTGCTTGAGCCGTCTACTCGGATTGAGCCCGTGAGGTTGCCCCCACCGGAGGATGAGGAACCGCCACATGCGGTCAGGCTGACGCCCAACACCATTAACGCTCCTGCTGTGATGAAGCCCTTCTTGCTGATCAAGTGAAACTCCTTGTAGTTGTTCTTGGTGCTTGCGGGTTGAGTACCAACCCCGGATACCGGAGAAAGAATGGTGAAGAAGGGGTGCCTCAGGTGTGAAAGATCTGTGAACGAGTCGAATTCCCTGCAAACACCGGAGATTTGCGCCCAAATTTCTTTCCTCGCCGCGCCTATCCCAAGAGCCGCGACCGCCGCTTGACTAAGCCGGTACATTTATTGGGGAGGAGAAGTACCGGATGCCAACAGGCATTTGAGACCTAACGCGAGTTTGGAGAGACCGTGAAGATCACAGCCCGTAGCGCAACCATCGCTGCCATCGCAGCATTCGCACTTGTCCCAGCCACTGCCCTAGGCGCAGCCAAGGAGACCTACACGTCCGTGACCAGCTCGGTCAGTTCAGGCCCAACAGACTGCAACCAGATCCACATCCTCAAGATTGGACCATCAACGGCCAAGACCGTTCTTGTGATGATCCCGGGCTACCTTGGCGGTTCAGGCGACTTCCGTGTGATCGGTCAGCGCCTGACAACGAGGTTCAAGAAGCTTCAGGTCTGGGGCGTCGACCGACGCAGCCAGTGCCTTGAGGACAGCTCCGCGTTTGTAGGTGGCACACCAACGCAGCAGCTCGGTTATTACATCCTCGGCCAAGCCTTCGGCGGCACGACGTTCTCGCCCGCGTATGTGAATCTCACATCAACCTCTAGCCCAGGCGCTGAGGCAGCGCGCACATGGGGACTCGCAACAACGATGGCCGATATCCACGCGGTAGTCCTCGCGGCGAAGGCGGGCGGACGCAAGGTAATCCTCGGTGGCCACTCGCTCGGCGGCTCACTCACTGACATCTACGCCACATGGGACTTCAACGGTACAGCTGGCTACAAGGACGTCGCAGGGCTCGTTCTCGTTGACGGCGGAGCACGCGGAACACTTGGCGCCGCTCCTGATCAGACCAAGGTCAACGCAGACATCAGCGCCTTGGCAAGCGGGAACCCGTTCTCAAGCCTCCTACCAGGTATCCCCGTAGAGGACCAGGGCATATTCCCTGAGCTTGCCGGTCAGTACGCCATCAAGGCCGCGAAGGCCAACTCGGCCCTCCAGAGCTTCCTTGGAAATGTCGGCATGGGCGCCTTCACCCGCCCCACCTCTAGCGGGAAGCTCAACAACGAAGCTGGTCTTGGCTTCGCTTTCGACCGCGACACCTCACCAGCCCTCGTCGGCCTGCTCCACATGAACATGGGACATCTGAAGGAGTCAACCAACGGCGGAGCGGCCTCGTGGACAGATGGGGGCCTGACGGACCTCAAGGACGCGAAGACGCTTTGGGGAACAGAGCCTGGGAACTCCGTCGAGTGGTACTTCCCTAAGCGCCTCGGAATCGATGTCGGCGCGGCAACGGCGCTGACCCAGTCATCGTTCACGGATGGCCTTGGGATCCGCACCTGGCATCTCGCCGACGTGAATATTCCGCTCTACGCGTTTGAGACTGGTCTGACCTGTTCAGACAGCGTGCTGGGAGACGGTCAGGGTCGTCCGCTTCCGACTGACTCAGGCTTTGCCGCATGGGTCACTGGACACAAGACCTCCACATGTGGCGTTCTCGTCGGGGCACAGTCCTTCAAGATTGCATCCAAGATCACGAAGTCGACATTCACCTCAGACCACGATCAGGAGCACCTCGACCCACTGGTAGCAAGGGCAACAAGCAACAAGTTCCAGACCACACTGGTCACCTTCCTGAAGTCACTGAAGGTCAGTTAGCCCCAAGATCGCTTTCCGGAGAGGCCGACGGCAGACCCGCCGTCGGCCTCTCCGCTAGCATCAGCGCCCAATGAGAAGCTTCGTAGCCAAGTTCACCGCAGTAACCATCTGGGCCTTCGTTTCCGGGGCCCTGCTCGCCCCAACCGCATTCGCTCGGATTTCCGGCGGCGAGGGAACCTACGGCGCAACCGACGACAAGGTCGTCACGAACTTCGGTTTTGCGATCATCCTTCTTCTTCCCCTTCTGCTCGCCGTACTGAGCGTCCTCCAGCGCCGCTCTGAGGACCGCGAACACGAGCACCTTGAAGCACAGAGCCACCGGGCGGATCTCGCCGAGTGGCAAGGCGGCTGGTAGTTACCCCCGTCACCTACGAGCGCCGCGGCTCCTGTGCCGTGGTGACCATTCGCAGGCCTGATCGTCGCAACGCAGTTGATGGACCAACAGCCGACGCGCTTGAGGAGGCCTACTCCACGTGGCTGACCGACGACTTAGCGAAGGTGATGATCCTGACCGGAGAAGGCCCGGACGCCTTCTGCGCCGGCGCAGACCTGAAAGCGCTCGAGACTTTCGCTCCTAGGATTCAGGCCGAGGGTGGTCCGCTTGGCTTCACCAGACGCATCGCTCCCAAGCCAACCATCGCTGCGATTGAAGGCTGGTGTCTGGCCGGGGGCTTTGAGCTGGCCCTGTGGTGTGACCTGCGCATCTCGACTGACACCACGAAGTTCGGCTTCACCGAGCGCCGCTTTGGCGTCCCTTTGATAGATGGTGGGACCCAGCGGCTGCCCCGAGTAGTCGGGCTGGGACGAGCACTCGACCTGATCCTCACCGGGAGGATCATTGACGCTCAGGAGGCGAGCTCAATCGGTCTCACAACTGAGACCGTCGCGCCAGGGCAATCCCTCACACGGGCACTTGAGCTTGGAGGGGCGATCGCCTCCTTCCCATGGGACACGCTGATCGCTGACCGCGAGTCCACACTTGAAGCCCAGGGCGTTGCCCTGACGGAGGGACTCCTCAGCGAAGGACTCCGCGGAACGCCAACCGTGGCAACCGGGATAGAGGGCGCAAAACGTTTTTCGTCCGGCGAAGGCCGCCACGGGAGTAGCATCACTCCGAGCACCGACTAACCGTCGGTCCATATAAGGAATTCTTTGGCGGGGAGGCTGAGGCATGTCCAACTATTTCGTAACCGGAGCAACCGGGTTTATTGGGCGCAGGCTTGTAGAAAAGCTGATGGAACGCGAGGGCACGGTCTACGCGCTAGTGCGGCCTGAGTCAGTCGGAAAGATCAACGCCCTCCGCGAATCGCTCGCCGAAGGAGACCGACTGATCCCAATCGAGGGAGACCTCGGGCAGCCGCTGCTTGGCGTCTCAGATGCTGAGATCAAACGGCTCTCCTCAGAGGTCACGGAGTTCTTCCACCTTGCCGCCGTTTATGACATGACTGCTGATGAGGAAAGAAACCGGATGGCCAATGTTGAGGGCACCCGCCACGCGGTCGAGTTGGCTAACGCGCTGGGAGCGCGAATGCACCACATCTCGTCCATCGCAGTTGCGGGAGACCACAAGGGCAACTTCCGTGAGGACATGTTCGACGAAGGTCAACCCCTCACCCACCCCTACCACCGAACAAAGTTCGAGGCAGAGAAGATCGTCCGGACTGACTCAACGACCCCCTGGCGCGTCTACCGGCCGGCAATTGTGGTCGGGGATTCACGGACGGGCGAGATGGACAAGATTGACGGCCCGTACTACTTCTTCAAAGCGATCCAGAAAGCCCGCGGTGCGCTTCCAGCGTGGGTTCCTCTGA
Organism: Actinomycetes bacterium; assembly: GCA_037141275.1. GTDB lineage: Bacteria > Actinomycetota > Thermoleophilia > Solirubrobacterales > Solirubrobacteraceae > WLNJ01. The sequence continues at coordinate 2,654 of JBAXCW010000011.1, read as the reverse complement.
TCGGACCTGAGCTGGGCGACACAAATGTGGTCCCGGTCGACTGGGTCGCAGCGAGCATTGACCACATTGCCCACCTCGACGGGATGGACGGCCGCGCGTTCCATCTCGCCAATCCAAAGCCGCAGGCTTCCGGAGATGTCCTCAACACCATTGCCCGCGCCGCCCACGCGCCGCAGATGGCAATGCGTGTCGACGCCGGCCTGCTGGACGCCCTCCCCAAGGGCACCTTCTCACTCGCCATGCAGCTCCCCGCTCTCAAGGGTGTACGCAAAGCAATCTTGGCCGACATTGGAATTCCGGACCAAGTCCTGAGCTACGTCGGTCTCACGGCACAGTTCGACACCCGCGATTCGGAGCTGGCACTTGCTGATGCCGGGATCGAGCTTCCAGCCTTGGATGCCTACGCGTGGAAGCTCTGGGATTACTGGGAGCGCCACCTCGACCCTGACCTCTTCAAGGACCGGTCTTTCGAAGGAGCTGTCGCTGGCCGGACTGTCCTGATCACAGGCGCCTCAAGCGGCATCGGGCGCGCAGCAGCGATCAAGATCGCAGCGGCAGGCGGTGTTCCACTCCTGGTAGCCCGCTCACTCGACAAGCTCGAGGAGCTCAAGGCTGAGATTGAGGCATCAGGTGGCAGTGCATGGGCCTACAGCGCAGATCTGGCGGAGATTGATTCAGTCGACGACCTCGTCTCACGGGTTCTTGCTGACCACGCAAGCGTGGACTTCCTGATCAACAACGCCGGCCGTTCGATCCGCCGCTCAGTGGCACTCTCTTACGACCGCTTCCACGACTTTGAGCGGACAATCCAACTCAACTACCTCGGGACGATCAAGCTGATCATGGGTCTGCTCCCAGGGATGCGTGAGCGCCGCAGTGGCCACATCGTCAACGTCAGCTCAATCGGCGTTCAAACCGGCCCACCAAGGTTCAGCGCTTATGTGGCCTCGAAAGCAGCCCTCGACGCCTTCACCCGGGTTGTTGCCTCCGAGACCATCAGTGAGGAGGTCACGTTCACGACGATCCACATGCAGCTTGTGCGTACGCCAATGATCGCGCCCACAAAGATCTACGACTCTTTCCCAACCATCTCTCCAGATGAGGCTGCTGATCTGATCTGCGAGGCAATCCGCAGCAAGCCGAAGAACATCAACACGCGGCTGGGCACATTTGGTGAGATCGCATACGCCTTGGCACCCAAAGCAGTTGACCAGGTCATGAGTGCGGCTTACAAGGTCTTCCCTGACTCGGCAGCATCAAAGGGTGAGAGCGATCCTTCGGAGAAGGCCTCAACGGAGCAGATCGCGCTGGCCCATCTGATGCGCGGCATCCACTGGTAGGCGATACGGTCGGGGCGTGAGCCCAACCCCATTCAGCATTGCCAGCAGCCTTGAGCCAAAGGGTCAGGACTGTTTCGTCGGAACGATCCCAACGGGATGGAGTGTCGTTGTCGGTACCCATGGGGGACTGATCGCCGCACTGATGACGCGGGCGGCGGGGCTCGTCACTGGTCCAGAGAGGCCGATTCGGTCGATCACAATCCATTTCGCCCGGCCGGCGAAACCTGGCGAGATCACTATCGAGGCGACACGCGAGCGGGAAGGCAGTCGCATCAGTGCCTTGTCGCTGCGGATGAAGCAGGGCGGCGAGACAGTCGCGCTGGCACTTGCCGCGGGCGGCGCCCTGCGTGAGTCAATGTCCTTCACAGATCTTCCGATGCCCGATGTGCCTGCTCCCGAGGCGATCCCGCAGCTTGAGTACCTCCCGGGCGTAATGCCGCAGTTCATGGCCCACGCGGACTTCAGGCCTGTCTGGTCTGGTAGTCCAGGCTCCCCCAGCTCAACCCCAGATGCGGTCGTCGGCGGTTGGATGCGGGCGCTCGAGGGAGCTCCGCTCGATGCCCCGGGCTGTGCGTTCCTCGCGGACATGTGGTGGCCCGCCGTGTTTGCTGTCAGTGACGGGCCAGTTGGCGCTCCGACCATCGACCTGACCATCCACTTCAGGTCTGACCTTCCACCCGCAGACTCCCAACCGGATCAGTTCACACTGGGGCGATTCCGCTCACGCCTGATTGACAGCGGTCATTTTGAGGAGGACGGTGTGCTCTGGTCTAGCTCGGGGAAGGTCCTTGCGCAGAGCCGACAGCTGGCTCTGGTGCTGCCGCTCCCTCCCGGCGGGCTTGCTGGCGCCAGGCCCTAGCGCCCATCGCCTGTGGTGCTTTCGCGCGTCTCACGCCGCAAGACAGTCGGCCCTTGGCAACCAACCCAGTCCAGGTAGCTGTGTCGCCACTGAGCTAAGCCGCTGGTCCTCGGTAGAGCTGCTTGCGTCTACCCCTAGTCGCAGGCCTAATGCTCCTCCAGCTCCCACTCCGGTCACCCTCCGGCTCAGCCTCCATCTCCGGACGGTCTTGGCACCGCGCTGATCCAACGCCGATGCCAGCCTGCCACTCGCGTTAAGCAGGGCTCCCGGGTCCATTGCACGGCCGGCCGCGAGTAGGTCTAGGGCGGCCGCCCGGTCAGCGTCGGAAACAAGTTCCAGCGTGACCTCGCTGTCTGTTACCTCCCCGGTCCCAGCCCGACTGTCTCCGATCACCTGCCTCAACTTTGTTGGGAGGCGAAATCCCTGCCGAGCGGAGAACTTGCTCTCCTTGAAGA